>JBGAVF010000062.1:0-12442 GCA_044228315.1 Bacteroidia bacterium
TACCTGAATTACAACGATAACTCAAAAGACACCTTCATGCTTGCCGGAACCATACGCACCACCGATCAGACACTGAAGCTGAAGAAAACATATTATTACACCAAGAACGGTGTGAAGAAGATCGCCTATTCATACATCTGGGAATTCACAAGACAATAATTATTAACGACACCTTTTCATGAAAAAATTATTATTACTATTGAGTCTGGCCTTTCTGGCAACGTTGAACACACAGGCTCAGGCCGCCTGGATAGAGCCGGGACCTACAACCGATGTAACTTCTACCTGCCGTTTATATGTGGATCTGGCAAAAGTTACCAATACCTCACTGGTGGGAAATAACGGTCCGTTCTATATCTGGACCTGGAGTCCGGCTGAATTGCCTGCCAACGATAGCTTTGTGAACGGAACCGGTACACAACCCTGGAAGAGTTCAAACGATAAATTAAAAATGACCGCTGACCCTTCCAAAGGGCCCCGTGTTTTTTATTACGAAATGGTACCCACCGATTTTTACCATGTAAGCAAAGGAGATGTTTACACCAAAGGGATCTCATTTTTGGTGAAACCAAAAGACGGTGGAGGATACGGTGCACCCGATCTGAAAACGGAGGATTTGAATATTAAGGTGCTTGCCCCTATTGAGCGCGACACCATTTATACCTTGCCTAAATGCGCTTTTACCGATGAGATCGTTACTTTCATTTATAACAATCCGGTAGAACGCAATCCTTCTATGAAAAACCTCGATGCGGATCAGTGCTATTTGTATATAAAGGCCACGCTTTCAGATTCTACCACGATTGAAAAGGCCGACTTTTTTGATGTAGGTACGCATCCGGAACTGAAGATGACCAAGGTGACTGAGGGAACTTTTGCCGGTCAGTTTAAATTAAGCGTTATTCCCCGTGAGTTTTTAAATGTGCCTGCCGGTAAAAAAATAAATTATGTGGAACTCATTGTTCGAAAGAAGGATTACAACTCCGGAGCTGATAAGAGTTTCCATAACAAGGACCCTAAGTATTTTGAATGCAAGTAAATTTTTAACCAACCCAATTTTAATATTTAATCAACATGAAACGTTTCTTACTATCATTAGTTGCTCTCGTTGCTGTATTCAGCAGTAAGGCAACATCCGTACTTATTGCCGTCGACATGACGGGACAAACCATTAGCGCCAACGGGGTGCATATTGCAGGAAGCTTCCAGGCATGGGATCCTGCTGCAACTGCCATGACCGTGATCCCTACTACGCAGGTGTATTATTACACCTACACTACTACTACACCGGGAAAAATCGAATTTAAATTCATCAACGGAAATTCATGGAATGCTCCGGCTGTTGTTGAAAGTGTTCCGGCCAGTGCCGAGGTAGGTGGTGGGAACAGTAACCGCTGGTATGTTGTGGATACATCCATGACAAAAGATACCGTGCTGGTGTCGTTCAGCGGAACTACTTCAAGTGCTTTTGCAGCCCTTGGTTACAACAAAAAGTATGTTCGTCTGCGTGTGAACATGGCCAAAACAGCTACTATCGATCCAAAAGGGGTACTGGTAGCCGGCATGTTCAACGGATGGAGCGATCGCACCATTATGCAGAACCTGGTGACTTCAGGAAAAGTGTATGAAGCACAATTCGGGCTGTCGGCCGGTACCTACGAATTCAAATACAAGAACGGCCCTTCCGGCTGGGAAAGTGTGCCAACAGCCTGCGCTACCAACGGAAACCGCACTATCACAGTTGCCTCGGCCGATGTAGTGAATGCAGCAGTATGTATGAATGAGTGCAGCGACTGTGTGCTGAACCTTCCGAAATATAAAGTGACATTCAATACCGATGTTACTGAAGAAGTAACCTGCGGAACCGTTGACTCGGTGGATGTAACCGGTGGAAATCCATTGCTGGGTAACTGGGGTAGCCCGGGTCAGAAAATGACAAAAGTAGGAGCCACCAACGCATATACCCTTCAGATCATGGGATTCGATAGCGGTACTGCAATTGAATACAAGTACCGTGTATGGTCGAAAGGTGTGGTTGCCTGGGAACAAGTTTCATGGACCAGCAATGGTAACCGTGCCCTTAACATTGTAAAAGATACCGTAATGGCTACCAATTGCTTTGGAAAAAATGGCCCTTGTGTTACACCTCCAGCTGCATCTAAAGTGACTTTCAAAGTGGACTTTGCCGGCAGTGGTGCCACTCCGGGTACTAAAGTATATATTACCGGAAAAGGAAACGATTTATGGCTTAAAGGTGCTGTATCTCACAAACTGGAAATGACTGTAGTGGCAGGTACCAGCGGTAAGGTATATTCAGTAACTGTGGATTCAATTTGCCCCGGAACTTTATACTATACCTTTACCAACGATGCAACCGATGAGAAACTGGATACCTTAGCCAACAAAGCTTGTCTGGCCCCATCAGGTATTGGATTCCAGCGCGTGTATCAGCGCCCAGCCGGTGCTTCTACCGTATATTACATCTTCGGCCGTTGCGATGCCGGTAAAACCGGTTTCAATGCATCAGCAGCCAATGAGTCATTCCGTATGTATCCTAATCCTATGTCATCGTCAACAACCGTTGAACTGGGAACCGGAAACTATACCATCAACATGCTGGATATGACCGGACGTGTAGTTCGCACATACAACAATGTAAGCGGAAAAGTAACCATCGCCAAAGGCGACCTGAATGCAGGTATCTACTTCGTAGATGTAGTAGGTGAGAATGTTCACCACACCGAGCGTTTGAGCATTCGCTAATCAGCGAACGAACCAATTATAAAAGCCCTCTTGCGTGCATCGCAAGGGGGCTTTTTGTTGATCGGGGCTGACGAAATGAATAAAGCGGATGGTTAGGATATTACATCAGGATATCTGATGGTGTAGCTGTCTTACTATATGCAGGAAGATGATCTGCGAAAATCACTTCTTTGAGAGCGTGTCGGCCATTTTTATTACCACATCCTGCTGACGGATATAGTTTTCCATAGGCCGGGTGCCGGGCAAATTGTGTTGCTGGTAATTCGCTATCAGAGGCAGTGTTTTTACCACCATCAGCAGATTGTGAAGATCGTTGAGAGTCACCTGTTTTTCATCCATACGTTTTAGCAGATCCGTATGAACCGCAGTGAGAGCATTGTATTTCGACATCTGATCGGCAAGCAGTCGCTCCATTTTATCGCGTAATAATGAATCCGTTATGGCGTCAATATGGCTTTTTGCCGCACTAAAATACCGCTTGTTCTTATCATTGAAGTTTTCAAAAGCCCGGGTGGAATCCCCTTTGCTGTTGCTGAGTGTATTCAGGTTGTCTTCCAATGCCTTCAACTCATTATCCTTACTTACCTGCTCGTAATAAAGTTCAGCCACCCGATCTTCATAGCCCCGTTTGGACCTCATTTCGTACGAAGGATTTTTATCTTCCAGGGCTTTGGGGGTTTCCTGTTGTGCCTGATTTTGTGCCGGGTTACCGGAACAGGAAAAGAGGAGTAAAGCATAAAAAGCGGATAAAAGGGGAATGTGTTTCATGGTTTGTGAATAGTTGAATTCTTCAACGTGATGGATGCGGATAAATTTGAAATGAACGCTCAAAAAAAAGACCGCTTCGTTGGGGAAGCAGTCTTTTGATATTTTATTGAAGAAGCGCTTAACGGCAGGCGTACTTGCGGAACGTTTTTGTAAGCGACAGTCCCAGATAAAGATAGGTGTCGTTTTTCTTCGGATCGCCGCGATTGTATGAAACACCCGGGGTTTCGATCGGGTAATGCCAGCTTGGGTTTATTTCTTGTCCGCGGAAACTTAAAGCCAGTTCCTGTGGGGTAACCCCTGCACCGGTTGCCGACTGGTAAGGTCCGGATACATCATCCAGATGGTCGGTAAGCAAAAAGCGGGTAGCATAGTCAAGCCCCAGGGTCCAGGTACCTGATACATTCCATTTTAAACCCCCACCCACCGGAAAGCATACTTGTGTTAATGAATAACTTTTATTTTGTTCAGTTTTCAAATCGTGAAGTTTCACGGTATTGCCATTCACATCATCGGTAACCGGATTGAAATGGAAAACGCCCAAACCTACTGAAATATACGGGGTGAACTTTTTACCGCGGCTTCCGGGAACATACTTCATAAAGTTGTATTCCAAATGGGCACTTAATTCCATAATATTCGAACGGAAGTTCAGATTGCGTTTGGCATGATCGTAGTCTTCCGAGAGTTTGTCGTCGCCCGATACCTTTCCAAAAATGAAATTACCCCGTACGGCCAGGTTAGGGCCTAAGGTATAACGTCCGAACAATCCTCCGGCCATGTTCGTTTTCGAGAATTCGAGCTGGGGTTTGCATAGGTCACCCTGGTATTGCATAGCGCCAGCGGTAATGCCTGCTTCCCATTCCTGTGCATACGATGCAAGGGAAACAATAAGCGATAAAAGGAGGATTTTAATTTTCATTTTTCCTACGGGTGAAAGGGTAAATAATTCAGGTATCTATTTAAGGCAGCTAAATTACGAATGTATGGCCATAAAAAAAACAAATATTTTTGGCATGCAGCCCAACTGTACAAAGGATTTGTATCAGTTCCGGGTATCGGCTCCCCAGGTGAGTTTGGTACGCAATGTATTGAGGAAGTAGTCTTCATGAAGGCATACGAGCAAAAAGGCGTGGTCGGCCTTCTTCACTGCCATTTCCACCTGCGACTCGAAAGGCACCGATCGGGAATCCAGGCTGGCGAGAAACGAGTTCACCCTTCCTTCCACTTCAAAAGAGATCACATCCTCATCAGGCACAACAATGGGTCGCACGTTGAGGTTATGGGGTGCAATCGGGGTTATGACAAAGTTGGCGGAAGCCGGAAAAATAATGGGTCCTCCGCAACTGAGCGAATACCCGGTAGAGCCGGTTGGTGTACTGATAATCAGCCCGTCGGCCCAGAAGGTATTCAGAAACTCCCCGTTCAGATAGGTGTTGATATTGATCATACTGGAACTGTCTTTTTTGTGAATCACAAAATCGTTCAGTGCCCAGATATTGCCGTGAAACAGGTCGGTTTTGCCTCTGAATTCAATGAGCGTGCGTCGTTCCAGAATAAAGCGTCCTTTCAATATATGGCTGGCAATGAGTTCCATATCGTGAAACGGCGCATTGGCCAGAAATCCAAGACGTCCGGTGTTGATACCCAGTACGGGGATCTCCTGGTTTTTTATCAGCGATACCGTATCGAGTAAGGTACCATCGCCTCCAATGGAGATGACCATATCCATGGGTTGCCTGATCTGATGGTTGAAGGTAGGAGCGGAGAGGCCTCCTTTTTTATGTTTGCGCAGTTGTTCGAACAGCGTTTCATGCACGCTCACTTCCACCTTGCTTTTTTGCAGTAACCGGATAAGTTTCAGTGCTGCCGGAAGGCATTCATCGCGTAAGATCCGGCTGTAAACTGCTATTTGCATAAAGATGTTTAAAGGTCCAGAATACGAATCAGGGATTCGTACCGGTCGTTAAATAAATCGGATGATGACTCTTTGTTCATAAATTCATTTTCCACCAGATAGCCGTACCGTTCGAAAGAAGCAGAAATGCTGCGGGTTTCATACGAGGCGATCTTGAGCAGGATCTGCATGCGCCGTGTGCCGGTATTGTTTTCGGTAAGCAATGCCAATATCCGGGTGTTGTTCATCTCGGCAATACGGGTTACTTCAGAGGCACTGTAGTGCAGGTTGTCGCAGGAGATATGCAGGATGGCCCCTTCTCCTGATAAGGTGTCGAGGAATGATATTTTAGAATAAAAAGTTTGTTTTGAAATGAGACCCAGAAAAACATCGTCAGCGTTGATCACCGGAAGAATCTGATGCGGAATCAACTGAAACAGCCGCATTATCTCGGCCCAGTGCATACTGCCTGCCACACGGGGTGTGAACAAATGACCAAGAGGCCGGGCCGGTGCATTTTCTTCCCGGTTCAGCATGGCTTCAAGTGACACAATATGAAGTGATTGACTATCTTTGCCCAAAAGGGCCTCCGTAAGCTTGTGTGTTGCCATATACTCCAGCACCTGCTTCACCGTGGCATTTTCAGGCAGCAGGGGCAGGGCGGGGTCCATAAATTCAGTTGCCGTCATGTTTAAATTTACAACAAAGATACATAACCGGGCGTAATGACACCAACCGAGGAGAAAAAGTTTATTGATCTGGAACGTATGTTTCAGTCGAAAAATCCGGGCCTGTACCGCTGGATCCCCGGTTTTGTGTTCGGCTGGCTCCGGCGTATCATTCATGAAGAAGATCTGAATTCTTTTATGCGACGACACCGGAACGACAATGCGTTTCAGTTTTGCCAGGGTGTGCTGGATGAGATCGGGGTTTCTTTCGAAAGTATTCATGCCGAACGCATACCACCAACCGGAGCCTATATTATGGTGTGCAATCACCCCATGGGAGCAATGGAAGCCATGAGTCTGGTAACCGAACTGCAGAAAGTGCGCAAAGACATCAAATTTATTGTGAACGACCTGTTGCTCAACCTCGATAATCTGAAGGAGCTGTTCACCGGCGTGAATAAGCATGGGAAAACGGCTCTGCAATCCCTGAAGGTGGTAGAGGAATTATTTGCTTCCGATCAGCTGATCATATTATTTCCAGCCGGACTGGTATCGCGCCGGAATCAGGGCATAATTCAGGATCTGGAGTGGAAGAAGACCTTTGTAACCAAAGCACGCAAGTACAACAAGCCGGTGATTCCGGTGTATATTGAAGGACGCAACAGCCCCTGGTTTTACCGCATTGCGCAGTTCCGCAAGGTTTTCTGTATCAAAGCCAATATCGAAATGTTTTTACTGGTAGATGAAATGTACCGGCAGGGCGGGCGTCATTTGCATATCGTTTTTGGAAATTCCATAGAACCTGCTACTTTTACCCGTGATAAAAGCGATGAGCAGTGGGCTGCACATGTAAGAGGTCTTACGTATGCTTTAAAAGAACATGTAAAGTAATAAAAGAGAAGATTTGGAACCTATAATACCCCCCGTTGATAAAGATATCATTGCCTCCGAGTTAACCCGTGAGCGTTTTATTCGAAAAACCAACAAAGCCAACAACGAGATTTACATCGTAAACAGCCACAATGCCCCCAATACCATGCGTGAAATCGCCCGGCTGCGGGAAGTTACCTTCCGGGCGGCCGGCGGGGGTACCGGGCACGCCTTCGATATCGACCATTTCGATACCGATGCCGTGTGTTACGAACAGCTCATTGTGTATTGTCCGGATGAGCGGCAGTTGATTGGCGGGTATCGGTTTATTGAATGTGAAAAGGCCATTGATCATGCCACCCATGAGGTAAAACTTTCTACCTCCAATTACTTTAATTTCTCGGAAAACTTTATCGACAACTACCTGCCCTATACCATTGAGCTGGGCCGCAGTTGGGTACAACCAAACTTTCAGCCTTCCGTAAATCCGCGCAAAGGCATATTTGCCCTCGATAATATATGGGACGGACTGGGTTCCATTGCGGTTGACAATCCGCATATAAAGTATTTTTTCGGCAAGGTCACCATGTACAGCCATTACAATGCCAGGGCACGTGATATGATCATTTATTTCCTCAATCATTATTTCCCCGACAAGGAGAACCTGTTGCAGCCCAAACATGGCATCACCTATAAAACCGATATTTCCGATATGGAAGGGATGTTCGATGATGTGGAATTCAACGATGGTTTCAAAATACTGAACCAGAGTGTGCGGAATCTGGGCGAGAATATTCCGCCCCTGGTGAATATTTATATGAACCTGTCGTCAACGATGAAAGTATTCGGTACGGCGCTGAATCCGCATTTTGGGGATGTGGAGGAAACCGGCATTATGATTACCATTGCGGATATCTATCCGCATAAAAAGGAGCGGCATATTAACAGCTATAAAAAAGATTCCTGAATTATTTTTTGCATAAAATAAAAATTATCATACTTTTGCACTCCTTTTGAAAGAAAGGAAACAAAAAAGGGAGCTTAGCTCAGCTGGTTCAGAGCATCTGCCTTACAAGCAGAGGGTCACTGGTTCGAACCTCTCGAAGCAATTCGGGACTTTTTTGTTTTTGGTAGCTTAGCTCAGTCCGCCTGAGGCGGAAGCTTTTGCCTTACAAGCTGGGTCATCCCGTACCTACGGGATAGCTCCCACAGAAAAGAAAAAGTCTCGAAGCAATTCGGGACTTTTTTGTTTTTGGTAGCATAGCTCAGTCCGCCGCAGGCGGAAGCATCTGCCTTACAAGCTGGGTCATCCCGTACGTACGGGATAGCTCCCACAGAAAAGAAAAAGTCTCGAAGCAATTCGGGACTTTTTTGTTTTTGGGCGCTTAGCTCAGTCCGCCTGAGACGGAAGCATCTGCCTTACAAGCTGGGTCATCCCGTGCGTACGGGATAGCTCCCACAGAAAAGAAAAAGTCTCGAAGCAATTCGGGACCTTTTTGTTTTAGGTTGGATCTGGACATGCGCTAAAAACAATAGGAGCATAGCTCAGTCCGCCTGAGGCGGAAGCATCTGCCTTACAAGCTGAGAATTCGGAGCATTTGCCAGGAAATGGATTCCCATCAACATGGGATCTATAATAAATGAGAATATTTAGTAAATAATCCAGGTAATGCTACCTTTGATTTTAACCACGAATACCATAGGGTACTTGCTGTAAAACCGTTCAATGATGAAACACACATATCTAACACTCTTCATCACACTTGCACTGCTAACAACCCTTTGTGCACAGGAAAAAAAAGGAGGAGATATTCAACGGAAGAAGGTTGAAATTACCCGGGGCCAAAATCCAAACATTATAAGGGATGAACCATCGGTTGATAAAGAAGTGCCGAAACCTACTCTGAAAAGTGATAGATGTTTGCTGACAATAAACAACAATACAGGCTATTTTATTAAAGTATATCTTAGTGGCGTATCCAAAGGCACGTTGGCCCCCTACGAAACGGGTTCACTCACCAATTATTCCGAGGAAATTCTATACTGCATCACCATAGGCGCTACGTATGAATGGAGTGTTTGGGTGGGTTGTTCGGGTGAATACAATTTAAATTAAAGCTCCTCCGGGTTGAAAGGCACACACATAAAAAAAGTCTCGAAGCCATTCGGGACTTTTTTGTGTGTTATGTTTTCTAAAATACACCCCGCCACACTTTGTCGCGGGGATGCATTAGTTTTGTTATCATCCGGTGGGGTGAGTGAGGCGATTGCTACGGTACAAGACCCTCCGGCTTAGACAGAACAGCATGGCTGAATACAAACATAAACTTTCCAAATCCCGCTTCCTTTCGGGGGTGCAATGCCCGCGTAAGTTGTATTACGACCTGTATCGTCCCGACCTGAAACCAGAGGTTGAGGAAGCGCAGCAGCAGCGTTTCGACCTCGGACATACTGTCGGTTCCCTGGCACAAATGGCCTTCCCCCGCGGACGGGATGCTACACCCAAAAGCTATTACGATTTTTCCGATGCCATTAAAAATACCCGCAGCTGGATCGATGCAGGCATAAAAACGATCTATGAAGCCGCCTTCTTTCATGATGAGGTGCTGGCGGCTCTCGATATTCTACACCACCAGCGGGGCAAACGATGGGCCATTGAAGTGAAAAGCACCGCTTCGGTAAAAGACTATCACCTCACCGACGCCTCCCTGCAATACTGGGTGATGAAACGTTCGGGCTTTGCACCACACCGTTTCTTTCTCATGCATCTCGATACAGAGTATGTGCGTGAGGGTTCGCTAAATCCGAAAGCACTGTTTCATCTGGAAGATATCACCTTAAAATTTGTGGAAAGGGAGCCGTGGGTGGAAGAGCAGCTGGATGTGCTGAAACAGATTACTAAAGCCAAAGAGCCGGAGGATAGCATAGGTCCGCATTGTTCGGATCCGTTTGAATGCGAATACCATCATCATTGCTGGCGCCATGTGCCGGAGAAGAATTCTGTATTTGAACTGGGCAATGCCCGAGGTAAACACTGGCAATTGTATGAAGAAGGCATCTTGTCGTTGACGGATATTCCGGATGATTTTAAACTGACGGAGCGTCAACGCTTGCAGGTGAACGGCGTGAAGCACGGCGCTTCCTATATCGACCGAAAATCCATTGCCGACTTTTTAAAAGGATGGAAGTTCCCCTTGTATTTTTTCGATTTCGAAACCATCTTTCCTGCATTGCCTGTGATGGATGGCACCTCGCCGTTTCAACAGGTTCCGTTTCAGTACTCTTTGCATGTGCTGAGAAGTGAAGAGGCGCCTTTGGAACATTATGAATTCCTGGCCAATGCGCAAGCCTTTACGGATGCCTTTTTACCCGATCCCCGCAAAGCCTTGCTGGAACAGCTGCAAGGCGAGATCGGAAAGAAGGGGAATTTAGTGGCGTATAACGCTCCGTTCGAAATAAGCCGATTGAAGGAACTGGCCAATGCGTTTCCGGAATACCGGAAATTTGTAGATGATCTCATCACCCGTTTCGTAGATCTGCTGCTGGTGTTCCGCAACGGATGGTATTATACGCCCGACATGGGGGCATCGGCATCCATCAAATTCGTGCTCCCGGCCATAGCCCCGGAACTGAGTTACGAGGACCTTGAAATTGGAAACGGAGGGGATGCCAGTGCCGTGTTTCTGGCTTTGATTGAAGGCACCTATGAAGGCGACCCGTTAGAAGCACGAAAAGCATTGCTTGCCTATTGCCAACGCGACACCTATGCCATGATGGTGACATGGAAGAAGTTGCGGGAAGTGATGAATGACCGTGATGCGTGAAATGTAAAAAGTAAAGCGTGAAAAGTAGAGCGAAGAGTTATCGGTGGTTGAGTTCACCGAATCCACCGGAGAGACGACGGACAAAGTAAATTTCTCGCACCCCGAAGCTATCGGGGGCAGAGAGCGCAAAGCCCTGAAACTTTCGGGGCTGATAACGATCTTAATTCTTCATTCTTCTTGACCTTAACCTCAACCTTTCCTAATCTCTAAACCCTAAACTTCTAAACCTTTCACTCTTCCCCCGCTTCATACTGCTGAAACGCACGGTAATGCGCTTCTTTCAGTTCACGGGCCAGGGAAGCAGGTTTCAGCACCTTTACATTGCCCCCGAACGACATCAGTTCCATCACGAAATCATGGGTGATGTGCATGAGCAGTTTTATACGGGTTTCATCATCTGTTTCCATTACCACCTCCTGGGTATGATGCAGGGGCAGCGATTTCAGGTAACGGGCCTGCACAGGATCGAGTGAAAGCAGTATCTCTTGCGGTTGTTGTTCTTCCGGACTGATGATGCCGAATGAATACTTATAATTCTCTTCTATATCATAGGTCTTCGGGAATTCGAAGGGGCGTTCCGTGATATGCAGGGCATTGAGGCGGTCGAGTGCAAAACTTTTAATGAGCCCGTCTTTATGATCTTTCGCCAGCACATACCAGCGGTATTTGAATTCCTTTAATACATAGGGTTCAACCAGTCGTTCGGAGATCTCCTCGTCCCAGTATTTCTGATACATGAACCGTACTTGTACTTTTTGCCTGATGGCATGGAACAGTCCGGGAATATTTTCCGTGCCCTGGGCCCTGCGTTTCTCGTAAATAAGGTACGGAGAAAGTTTCTCCGAGAGGTGAATGGAGTTGAGCATATCAAGGGCCTCCATTCTGCGCTGGAAGTCGAGCGAATCCGATTTGTTGTAGCTGATATAATAGCCACGACGGGCCGCCGAGTAATCAATATCGATGCCGAACAGGTTGCGTATATCTTTTATGTCGCGTTGCAGGGTGCGCTTCGAATCCCCGATCTCAAGGGTTTCATCGGAATCCTGAAGAAAAGCCAGGCTGCGTTCCAACGCGGCTTTGATCTGCTCATAAGAAGCATACTTATGCGTACTCAGTTCTTTTACAATAATAAGGTAGCGGGAAA
Organism: Bacteroidia bacterium; assembly: GCA_044228315.1. Lineage (GTDB taxonomy): Bacteria > Bacteroidota > Bacteroidia > UKL13-3 > UKL13-3 > CAINMV01. The sequence continues at coordinate 11,932 of JBGAVF010000062.1, forward strand.
TGTAGCCTCGTTTCGACATAGATGGTTAGGTTAAATTCAGTTCATTCAAAAATAAGGGTTCTTTGCAAACGCCGAGAACGTTCACCACCCGGATTGTTTAAGCATTATTTTTTTGTTATTCCGCCATGTGCGGTCCCATCAGTTTGTATTGCAGAAGCACGGCGAGCGATTCATCCACGCAATTTGCTATATCGCGTCGGTTTTGCTCCAGATACCGGTCCTTATATTCAATAATAAGTATTTCAAGACGTTCACCGGCCTGCAATAAACGGGTTAGAATAGCAAGTTTCTGCTCATACGTGGTGCCGTTCCATTCGTGGCTCCAGCGGTCGAACACAGTGCGCAGGGAACGGTGTTCGTAAGGGTCCACTTTAAAAATGCGGTCCATACGCGCTTCGTAATAGTTCGGAGTGTCGTCGTCTTCCATAGGTAACGGGGTTTTAGGTTTCAATAAATGCGTGAACAAAATGTTTTTTGACAGGGCCGGCAGAATGTATTCATTACAGGGAAG
>JBGAVF010000063.1:0-12406 GCA_044228315.1 Bacteroidia bacterium
TCAACTTTGAATTATCCATCAGCTTCCGTGGGGTACCATCGGGCTTGGTACTGTCGAACACAATGGCACCTTGATATCCTATTACCTCACCGATGGTAAGTGCCAGGTCCTTAATGGTAATTTCTTCGCCGCTGCCGATATTGATCAGGCCCGGTTCATTGTAGGTTTGCATCAGTAAAAACGAAGCATCGGCCAGGTCGTCGGCAAACAGAAACTCACGCAACGGTGTGCCGCTTCCCCATACCACCACACTTTCGGCAGCGCCCAGCTTCGCCTCATGAAACCGACGGATCAGAGCCGGCAGCACATGCGAATTCTGCGGATGGTAATTATCGTTCAACCCATACAAATTGGTAGGCATCACACTGATGAAATTGCAGTTGTATTGCGAACGGTACGCATCACACAATTTAATGCCGGCAATTTTAGCAATGGCATACGGCTCATTGGTTTGTTCCAGCAATCCGGTAAGTAGCGACTCTTCTTTAATAGGCTGGGGAGCCATTCGCGGATAAATGCATGAAGAGCCAAAGAACATCAGCTTCTTAACTCCCTGCAGATAACTGTTGTGAATCACATGACTTTCCATCATGAGATTGTCGTAAATGAATTCGGCGCGAAAGGTATTGTTGGCATAAATGCCACCCACTTTAGCCGCGGCCATAAAAACGTACTCCGGCTTCTCACTGGCAAAGAAATCACTTACCTGCTGCTGGTTGCGCAGATCGAGCTCGGCAGAGGTGCGGGTAACAATATTGGTAAACCCTTCGGAGGCCAGTTTACGCTGCACCGAACTTCCCACCATGCCCCTGTGTCCGGCAATATAAATTTTTGCATTGCGTTCCATGCTACTTTAATTCAAAGGTTTGTGAGCCCAGTTTAATATTGTCTTCCAGCATCACTACCCGGTACTTGCCCGGAGGCATATCGTCTTTGGGTACGATCTGAAACTGCACATTGTTGATACGGCTGCCGGCATATTCCACATTCATTTGTGTACTCAGGTCTTTAAGAAGTTCATTATTGCTGTTATAAAAATTCAGTACCAGTGCCTTGTTCCCGTAAGATGTGTTTGGGTTATTCACCACATTAAAGCTCACGATCATTTTGTCGATATTATTGCCCGGCACATCGTTCGGGGCATAACCGCTGCCGGCCTTTACCGGATGTTTCAGATTAAAGTATACCTGAAAATTTTCAATGTCGAGAATGGCTGTATAGTATTTTACTACCGAATCACGCATGGAACGTTCGTTCTCAATACGCATTTCTTTCTGGGCCAGCGTTACTTCTTTTTCCTTTATATCCGTCTTTTTCTCGGTGATATCCAGGTTTTTCACCTGCAACGAATCTTCCAGCCGTTTTACATACGCCAGCAACTCTTTGGTTTTCCTGTCCGCTTCTTTTTTCAACCGGCTTACTTCACCTTTCAGTTTTTCCAGTTCCGCCTGCATGGCTTCCTGTTTTATCTCCCCATCTTTCAGTTTTCGTGTTAACTCTTCCTGGTTTTTTTTCAGTGTTTCAATCTGGGCCAGCATAGCCGGGTCGGCTGCTGCAGCTGAGTTCGAAAGGTTGTCGAGTTCCTGGCTTATCTGGTGATTGCTTTCCTCAATACTCTTCAGTTGTCCCTGCTGGGTTTGGTTGTAATAGTAAACCACCCCAAGCACATAAGGCAATGAAAAGAGAAGTCCGATAAGTGTGTTACGTACGTATTTGTTCATTCTATTGCTTTTCAGAAATTATTCGAAATAATTCAGCGTTTTAAAGCCGTTTTCTTTCAGGAATAATTCCTTCTTCATCAGTTTCAGGTCACCTTTCATCATATCATTCACCAGTCCGTTGAGGTCGTACTTGGGTTTCCATCCCAGTTGTGTTTGTGCTTTGGTAGGATCGCCAATGAGGAGGTCCACTTCGGTGGGCCGGAAGTAGCGTTTATCCACGCATACGATCTCCTGACCGGGCTTCAGGGCATCATTGGTTATCTGCAAAAAGGCCATGCGATCCTTATCAATTCGTTCGATGATGCCGGTTTCGTCGGCATTGGCTCCTGAAAAGCTGAGATGAATGCCCAGGTCGGCAAAAGCCATTCGTACAAACTCACGCACTCGGGTGGTTTGTCCGGTGGCGATGACGTAATCTTCAGGTTTCTGTTGCTGCAGGATCAGATACATGGCTTCCACATAATCCTTGGCATGTCCCCAGTCGCGCTGCGCATCCAGGTTTCCGAGGTATAATTTATCCTGCATACCCAGGGCAATACGTGCTGCGGCCCGGGTAATTTTTCGGGTTACAAAAGTTTCACCCCGTATCGGTGACTCGTGGTTGAATAAAATGCCGTTGCAGGCATACATGTTATATGCTTCCCGGTAGTTTACCGTGATCCAGTAGGCATACATTTTCGCTACGGCATACGGCGAACGCGGGTAGAACGGGGTGGTTTCACTTTGAGGAACCGCCTGCACCAGTCCGTAAAGTTCGGAGGTGGAAGCCTGATAGATCTTTGTTTTTTCGGTGAGGCCCAGTATACGGATGGCTTCCAGCAAACGCAGGGTGCCGATACCGTCGGCGTTGGCCGTATATTCAGGTGTTTCAAAACTCACTTTCACATGCGACTGGGCGGCCAGATTATAGATCTCATCCGGCTGTACTTCCTGAATGATGCGAATGAGGTTTGTGCTGTCGGTAAGATCACCGTAATGCATTTTAAAACGAAGCCCTTTTTCATGCGGATCATGATACAGGTGGTCGATACGGTCGGTGTTGAAAAGGGATGAACGACGCTTAATGCCATGTACTTCATATCCTTTATTGAGCAGAAATTCGCTGAGATAAGCCCCATCCTGACCGGTGACACCGGTGATCAACGCTACTTTCATTGGAAGTTTATAATGTTATAAATGTACTTAAAAACAGGCGAAATTACTAAATTGCCTCCGTGTACCCAAAGATGACACCGAGATTGCTGATATACACGCCACACCGGTCGCCACGACTCGAATATACCCTGCAATGGGTGTTGGAGGAAAGGCTCGGCATCATGTATGAGATCAGTACAGAACCCGGGGCCCGCGATACAACCTCAGTACCTTTTATCTGCTATGACAATACCGGCACTGTGCAGGGAATACATATCATCCCATCCGGGCTGCTTGCAGAAACAGGCATACAGGAACAAAAACTGACACCGGCGGAATGGCACGGATTGCCTGTATTTTTTAGCAACGCAGGTACTGTTATCCCCTTCGATATCTTCAGCGCAGTCTTTTATCTTATCGCCCGTTATGAAGAATATGTTTACCCTGATAAGGATGCACACGGACGGTTTCTTCACACCCGTTCCATTCTGCATGCATGTAATGCCTTGCAGTTACCTCTGGTGGACCTGTGGATACAACAGCTGGGGGAGATACTGAAAGAGCATTTCCCGGATCTTGCACTAAAAAAAGAAACGTTTCAATACCAGCCCACCTTCGATATCGATCAGGCCTTTGCTTTTCAGGAGAAAGGCTGGTGGCGGAACGGAGGCGGCCTGCTCCGGGAACTTTCGAGGTTCGATTTCGGGATGGCCCGGCTTCGTTTGCAGGTGGCATGCCGGCAAAAAAAAGATCCGTTCGATACATTTGATTCTTTGCTGGCCTGGCAACAGGAGTTCGGATTCGAAGCACTGGCCTTTGTGCTTCTGGCCGATTACGGAAAGCACGATAAAAACATTCCATACTCGAATCCGGCCTTTCAACAACGCATCCGGATGTTGCAGGAAAAATTACCGGTAGGGATACACCCTTCCTATGATACCTGCAACGATGCTTTGCGGCTAAAGAAAGAGCTGCACCGGCTGGTTGAGATCCTTGCCCGTCCGGTTTCACGCAGCCGTCAACATTATCTGCGTTTCAACCTTCCGCTCACCTACGAGATACTTCTTGATGCGGGTATCCGTCATGAATACAGTATGGGGTATTCACCGGTCACCGGATTCCGTGCCGGAACATCCCATTCCTTTTTATGGTATCATCTGGTGAAAGAAACCGTAACATCCCTTCGGGTCCATCCGGTTTGCGCTATGGATGTTACCCTAAAGAACCAGATGCAACTTACACCCGGGAAGGCAACCGAAACCCTGATAACGCTGCTGGAACAGGTGCGTGCCGTGAACGGAAACTTTATCTGCATCTGGCATAATGAAAGCATCAGTGAATTCGGCGAATGGAGCGGATGGAGTGACGTATTTAAAACCCTAACCCGAAAAGCGTTATCGCTTCAGGCATAAAAACGGTATGGGCCATGTGCTGTATTTTCCTTTCCTATTTTCAAGTATCTTCGCACCCATGCTTACCAACGTAGAACATCTGGGCATAGCGGTAAAAGATCTGACGGCTGCCGATGCCTTATACACCCGCCTGCTGGGCGTTGCACCGTATAAACAGGAAAGGGTGGAAAGTGAACATGTAAGTACTTCGTTCTTTAAAATAAATCAAACCAAAATAGAATTATTGCAGGCAACAGATCCTGCATCAAGCATCGCCAAATTCATTGATAAACGCGGGGAAGGGCTGCATCATGTTGCGTTTGAAACGAGTGATCTGGAGGAAGAACTTACACGCCTTCAAAAGGAAGGATTTGAGGTACTCCCCGGCTTTCCCAAAAAAGGCGCTGATAATAAAATGGTGGCATTCCTGCATCCCAAAGGCACCGGAGGATTGCTGGTAGAACTTTGTATGGAAATAAAATAACGGAAACCGGAACGAACTCAATGCAGAAATTTCTCATCGCCGGACTTGGTAATATCGGAGCAGAATATGAACTCACACGTCATAATGTGGGCTTTCTCATTGCCGACGCGCTGGCTGAAGAACTGAAGACAGAGTTTAAAACCGACCGGCTGGCGTCACGTGCTGAAGGCAGTTTCAGAGGACGAAAAGTAATTATTATTAAGCCTTCCACGTACATGAACCTGAGCGGCACGGCCCTGCGATACTGGCTGCAGCAGGAAAAAGTGGAAACAAAAAACAGTATGACACTGGTAGATGACCTGGCCCTCTCCTTCGGCGAGATACGTATTAAAGGGAGTGGCAGCGATGCCGGACATAACGGTTTAAAAAATATACAGGAGGTGATGGGGACCCAGAAATATGCCCGTCTGCGTTTCGGTATTGGTAACGATTACCCGAAAGGACGACAGGTGGACTATGTGCTGGGACAGTGGAAAGAAGAAGAGATAAAAGCCTTGCCCGAACGTTTACAGAAATGTTGTGAAGCCGTGAAGGAGTTTATGCTGGGTGGGCTCGATGAAGCAATGAACAAATACAACGGAAAATAAAATACCTATCATTCATTATTTACATATGAAACTAATTGCCGACGGAGGCTCAACCAAAACTGCCTGGACCCTTGTTGACGCACAGAAACAGACGGTGGGCGAATACCGAACAGAAGGATACAACCCGTATTTCTGGGACACGGAACAAATAAAGGCCTCGATGCAGGAACAGCTGATCAGCAAAATTGATGCACTTGCTGTGAATGAAGTGTTTTTTTACGGTGCCGGATGCAGTACCCCTGAAAAAAACGCCATTGTACAGCGGGCCTTCGACCCCTGCTTTCCCAATGCCCGGGTTCATATTGAACATGACCTCCTGGCATCGGCCCGTGCCTTGCTGAAACGGGAGAAAGGATTTGCAGCCATTCTCGGAACCGGCACCAACACCTGCCTGTACGACGGGTATACCATCACACATAATATCGACTCCCTGGGGTATCTGCTGGGCGACGAAGGAAGCGGAAGCTATATAGGCCGTAAACTGGTCCGCGATTTTATGCGGCATTATTTCCCCGAAGATCTTCAGAAAGCCTTTGCTGAAAAATTCGGATACACCGATAATGAACAGATATTTAACGACCTCTACCATAAACCCTTCCCCAACCGCACACTGGCCGGATTCTGCGGGTTCGCCGGTGAGCATGCAGGAAACGAATACATACGTGCGATCGTGCGTGAATCATTTGAAGACTTCTTCAAGAATCTGGTTTCCCGCTACCCTAAGTATCAGGAGTATAAATTTAATTGTGTGGGGTCGGTAGGGTACAGCTTTAAAGATATTCTTATTGATATTGCCGAGAACCGATACGGCATGAAAGCGGCCACCATGCTGCGCTCACCCATCAACGCACTGGTTGAGTTCCATAACGAACATCTGTAAACATTCCTTTCTTTAATTCATTATACCATTCAACAAATCATCCCATGGAAAATTCAATTTTAATCACCACCAGCAATATGCTTGAAGGCTATAAAGTTACCCGTCAGTTGGGACTTGTGCGTGGTATAACCGTGCGTTCACGCAGTATTCTCGGTAATATGGCCGGAGGGTTTATGACCATTTTCGGCGGGAAAAGCACCATTTACACAGAACTGTGCGAGAACTCACGCGAAGAAGCCTATCAACTGATGATACAGCATGCCCGGGAACTCGGGGCCAATGCCATTATCAACATGCGCTACGAATCGAATGAGGTGATGCAGGGGCTTACAGAAGTGCTTGCCTATGGCACAGCGGTAGTGGTTGAAAAAACGGTGTAGGGTTTATTCTTACTCAAACATCCGCTTCACATCCGTTTCCTTTATTATTTTTCGGGCATGTACCAGGTGCTGTACCAGCATGTTTCCAAAATAAGGACCCAGCATCATGCCTTTTGTGCCCAGTCCGTTAAAGATATGTAAAGCCGGAAATTGCGGATGTGTGCCAAGTACGGGCCGGCGATCAGCGGAAGCCGGACGAACACCGGCCTCGTGGCCTGTTACTTCAAACGGTATCGTTGTGATTTTGCGGATCTGTTCCATGATATGCGCTTTCGCCTGCACATCGGGCACATCATTCAGCTCGGTCCAGTTATAGGTGGCCCCGGCTTTGTAGGTGCGTTCATCCAACGGCATCAGAAAACACGATTTGGTAAGAATCAAATCCTGAACTGCCGCGGGCAGTGGTTCCGAAAACCGGATGGTAAGTACATCCCCTTTCACCGGCTTCATACCTATAGTGCCAAACCACGGATTCTCATGGTTCTTATATCCTTCACAAAAAATGACGGATGACGCTTTTATTTCTTGTTTATACACAACACCTGAATCGTTGACCTCCAGCTGATCATATTCGAATGTTTCTTCAAGAAAAGAATCCTGAAAAAATGTATGTGTTGCATCTAAAAACGCAGCCCCGTTCATGCGGGCACTTTTCTTCACCAGTCCGGCACCGGCTGCACCTGTAATGCCATCCACCGGTAACAGGCAATCGCCCAGGTACAGCCCCACCCCTTCTTCTCTTCTTTTTTCCCAAAGTGCCTTTTCGCGCTCCTCCGAAAATATTTTAGCAAGCGGGATCTCCTTCCATAAAGGCACTCCCATTTTTTCTTCCATTTCCCGGTAAAAGGATGAGGCAAAAGGCAACGTCTGATCCACCATATAACTTTTGGTGATGCGGAAAAAAACCACCGGATTGCAAATGCCGGCTGCCACACGGCTGCATGCGGAAAGGGCTGGGTTGGAAATGATGATGAAACGCTTCCCTTCCTTGTGAAGCTGATGAGCCAGAATACTGCCTGCAAGTCCGCTGCCGACAATTATGTAATCCTTTTCCTGCATACGTATGAAATCCTTGTGAATCAGGATTCGAAAAATCCCATGGTGGCGCCCACCCAGTTGAAGTCTTTATTATACCGTACCCCGATCATTTTTCCACGGCTCATGCGCATCAGATTCAGGGCAGGTTCCGGACGCGCCTTTCCGTCTTCCCAGAAATAGATCATGCGTATCTCACATTGTACACCGCCTTCGGGGGAATGAATGGCCGGAGCATACTGCACCTTACGCTGCAATATCCAGTTCTCCTTGTCGGGGATCTGCTCAATATCGGCCGGGGTAACATCTATTATCACCCCCATGCCGCTGAATGAGAACAAGGGTTTCAGCACATAGTTCTGCAGGTCGTGAGGTATACTTTTCAGTTCGCTAACGAACTGTGTATGCGGCACAAAATCGAACGGCAGGAAAGGAAGTGTGAATTTGCTGATGCGGTAAAACCAATTCGGGTGGGTGATCCACTCCACATCATATTCCTGTTGAATATCAAACGAAGGGGCTTCGGTTTGCTTATGAAGATCATCGAATATGAGCCGGTTGAAAATACGTTTAATATATTTCCGTTCTCCGTTTCGCTCATAATATAGCTTCTTCCCATCCGACCGTATCTCATAAAAATCCACTATGGGAATTCCCAGGTATTGCTGAATCACATGAAAGTCGATGCGTGTTTTTTGCTGGTCAGGCTTTACGTCCATCAGCACCACTTCTTCCGGCGCACACGGCCCTAGGATCACTTCTTTCAATAGTTTCACATAGCTGTTATGATCGTGACCATTGAAATACATGGTGAACCCTTCCGGTATATCAAAATACTTAGTATACGAGATGCCGAGAAACTCCTGAAATCCGAACAGGGTAGCAAAGCCCTGCAATTCAATAAGACGGGGAACCAGCTTGCCGTTTTCATCGGTACATATTCCGAAATCGAAGGCGATATAATGCGGGCGGCCTTCGGGGCCCGGCACAAAGGCATTGGCCGGAATGGCACGGTTCGTTTTTTCGCGAAAGCCGGGGGCTGTAATTACATCCACCATTTTTTCACTGGCCTCAATGAGTTGCTGCGTCAGTTCCTTTGAAAAAAACACCGGGGTTTCGGCAATCCTGAACTCGAGAGTTCCCGGGTAAGTGCTTTCAATAAAATGAAGCATGTTCCGGTATTTCTCATCGGTATAAAGGGTGTTGAAATGCTTACGTATTTCAGGTATCATAATTACTTAGAAGCTGTGATTCCGAAGGCAATGGCAAACAGCAATATTCCGCATCCGATGAAAATAAGGCCATTGACCATACTGATGATCCGCATCACACGGTCGTTCAGTATTTTCCGGATCCGGGCTGCAAAGTATGCAATGATAAGTTCGGTGACATATACCGATGCCAGGGCTGCGGTGTAGAAGGTAGCACGCAATGAAATATCGGTATACACATGATTGAAATTACTGGTAACCACCACCCAGGCGAAGAAGTAGGCCGGATTGAGAAAATTCAGTGCAAAGCCGCGGGCCAGGTACATCACCGGATTCTGAAAGAATTTCTTCTCATCGCTTTCCACCACATGCTTACGGATGGTGAAAAAACCCATTAACACGAGTACAATCCCGCCTGAAATTTCCACCCAGAATTTAACACTGGTAGCATTGCTGGTTCCGTCGTGCATGAACAGGTTGGTACCGGAATAGGCTGCCAGAAATAAAATCACATCCGCCAGTATAACACCGGTTGCAATAAAAAAGGCGGATTTAAAACCGTTGCTGATGCTGTTTTGCAGCAAGGCAAAGAACACGGGCCCGAGCGTAAAACAAAGGGGGATTCCGATGAGAACACCGGAAATGAAAATGGATATGTAATTCATTATCGTTCCCTGCGAAAATAGAAAAATAAAACCGAGTAGCCATCCTTTGATGAAATTATTAAAATGTAGTTTTGCGGTCTCCATTTAACCTGTAACTACCGCAGCGATCGTACTTGTTCCTGTCAATTCATTCTCCATGGATATTGAACTCAATGTGCTCGGCTCCATTCTTCAGCCACTTGAACTGAAGGATGTAAATACACCCGGGCTGTCTTTTTTTGTGAAACGCGACGACCTGATCCATCCGTTCATTAGCGGCAACAAATGGCGTAAACTTAAATATGTACTCAAAGAAGCCCGGCAACGACAAGCAGAAACCCTGATCACGTTCGGAGGTGCCTACAGCAATCACTTGCTGGCTGTGGCATGCGCGGGTGCCACATTCGGTTTTAAAACAGCCGGATTTGTGCGCGGACAGGAACTCGACATAAAAAATCCGGTATTGAAGATGTGTCATCTTTTCGGCATGCGGCTTATCTTCATCACCCGCGAACAATACCGCGACAAAGAGCAGCTGATGCAGAAATATTTCGGGAATGACCCTTCGGCCTTTTTCATTCCGGAAGGGGGAAGCAATGCACTTGCCTTGCCCGGGGTTGCTGAGTTACTGGATGAACTGCCGTTTGAACCGGACCATATCATCACCGCAGCCGGCACCGGTGGCACGATGGCCGGACTGGCTTACGGTGTGGCAAAAAAAGGCTGGAAAACGGAGGTTCATGGAATAGCCGTGATAAAGGGTGCTTCCTATCTGAACGCGGAAATCGAGAAATGGGCCGGTGTTGCCTTGCATTATCATCTGCACGATACCCTGCACCGGGATGGTTATGCCAAAACCGATAATGAACTGGTGGTGTTTTGCCGTACCATGGCCCGCAATACGGGTATGGTGATTGAGCCCGTATATACCGCAAAAATGATGATGGGGACAATAGCTCTCGCCAATGAAGGCCGGTTTGCTCCGGGATCGAAAGTAGTATGCCTGCATACCGGAGGGGTATGGGCCGGTGTGGGACTGCTCTTCTGATGCGCTGTCTATTGCAGCAGGATTTTCGTTCCGGTTTTTATAACGTTCGTCTTGAGTGAATTCAACTTCCGGATCTCATCCACTTTCATGTCGTATTTCCGGGCGATCGATTCCAGGGTGTCGCCGGGTTTCACCACATGAAACGGCGGACGGTATGTTGATTGCTTGGCCTGTCGCAATACCAGCAGCTTATCACCCACCTTGATCAGATCAGGATTGGCGATTTTATTCATATCAGCCAGTTCGTCTTCCGTAAGCCCGAAGTGCAATGCGATCTCTTTCAGGTTATCGCCTTGCTGCACCACATAATAGCCTTCCTCATCTTTTACATACGCCTTATCGGAAACAGATTCCACCCCGTTATGGTTTGTCACACGCAGTTTGAAACCCACTTTCAGTGTATTGTCGGTAAGCTTGTTCCACTGCTTCAGGTCGTCAACCGTTACCTTGTAGTGCTTCGAGAGGGAATACAAGGTTTCCGATTTCCGCACGTAATGGTACAATTCATTATCAACCATCTCATCCAGTTTGTCCTCCAGTTCTGCTGCTGCATTGGAAGCCACACTTTCGGTATCCTTATTACCGGTATACACCTCGTTGCTCTGCGATGATACATCTACATTGCCCAGGTCCTTATCAATTTTCGATTTGTTCGCCGCTTCAACATTGAATTTTGCTTCGGCAATGCTGTCGGTTTCATCGCGTTCGCCCATACGAATACGCATGTCAACCGTGTGTGTGCCATCCTTTAATACCTTTCTTTTCTTAACCGGGTTTTTATTCTTCTTGTTCAGTGTAATGGTTTCGCCCCGGCTTGGCTCTTCACCGGGCTCCAAACCGTTTCGTTCGAGTAAAAGCGATAATTTTATACCATACAATTGTGAGATATCATACATCGACTCGCCGATCTGCATCACATGTGTTTCATAACTCTGGTTGCTGGTGCGTTTGGGTTTCAGATATACCACATCGCCGTACCGCAGGTCCTTTATCTCGGTGAGGTCATTCATCTCAAGCAACTCGTGCACCTTCATTTTGTTCTCCACCGCAATTTTGGTGTATGAATCGCTCTCCTGGGCCTTGGTTGAAGATATTCCGTTGGTAGCTATCACTTCATGTTTTTCGGTTGTATCCTGATAATGCCCGATGGTTTTGGAATACTTGTCGTATTGCTTAAGATTGTAACGTTCAATAATTTCGATGAGCTGGGTAGCGTATTGCGGGTTGGTAGCGTAACCGGCCTCCCGCAGCCCGAAGGCCCAGCCTTTATAGTCGGTCACTTCCAGGTCGAAGAGATAGCAATAACGTGTAGAACCCATCAAGAAATTGGAATGGTCAATATACGACTGAAAAGGATTCTCGTATGAACGGAAACATTCCTGGTAGTCATCATCATCTTCATAAATAACCGGACCGGTCCAGGTGCTTTTACATTTAACGCCAAAGTGATTGTTTCCTTCCCGGGCCAGTCGGCTTTGTCCGCTCTGCGATTCGAGGATACCCTGTGCCAGTGTAATACTGGCCGGTATGCGGGTGCGCAGCATTTCATATACTGCAATATCCTTATATAGATTCACATAATCAACAGCCAGCTTGGTATTGGAAGCTACCGGCTGGGCATTCATGGCCAATGCGGTACACCCGATAAATAAGAGACTAAATAGTTTATTACGCGTCAACATAGTTTATAAAACAATACCCTTTATAGCTTACTCCTTCCTTTGGTAAATACCGGTTACCAATCCTCTGCTAAAATACCGTTAATCCGCAATGAACCTGCACACCTCCGGTTCCTAAATCCTGTTAATTCAAAGGCTGCAGATAGATCTTTTCGTCCAGCTTATCTTTATACCCCAGATAATTCCAACGTATGCCCTTGATGTACTTATTC
>JBGAVF010000064.1:0-12091 GCA_044228315.1 Bacteroidia bacterium
GTAGCTTTTCGTGTACCCACAATACTCACCATACGGTGATGGTTCAAATCCGCGTTCCCTTTGAAATAAAAAATCAACGGGGCATCGGCACATTCCTTTAACCGGTATGGATAATCTTCGTCGGTGAAAAAATACGGCCTGATCTGATGACGGGTAATAAATTCCCATTCCTGCTCGGCCCTTTCAAAATCACTGAAGGAGGATATGTACCCGGAGATGATATTGCCAACCCCCGGAATACGCATCAGCTTACCCTTTTTTTCTGCAAAAACTGCTTCGGCGCTGCCACAATGGGCAAGCAATGAACGGGCGTTGGTATCCCCTATCTGGGGTATCATTTTCAGCGCAATACGGTACACCCATTCCTGTTCTGAAACCAATGGATTCAACATTTCGAATAAATTTCTATTATTTGCATAACAAAAATAAATCTAGTTTTGATTTTTCATGCAAAATTTTATTCCACATCTATGAAGTTACAGCTCATACTGCTGTTTATGCTTGTCGGATGTTGGGCAGGTGCCCAAACCTATCGCATCCACGGCACGGTCACAGAATACGGATCCGCCATACCCATTGCAGGAGCTGTAATTCATGCCGGGAACACCGGATGTACATCCGACGCAGAAGGGCATTTTTCAGTAACGGTGAAGCAGGCGAACGTTGTTCTTCATTGTGTGGCACCCGGATATACCCTGTTTGAAAAAGCACTGGATTTGAATACCGGGGATACCGTACTTAGCTTACGTTTAAAAGCGCTGAACTCAAATCTGAACGAGGTGGTGGTAACCGCGTCCCGGTTCGAACAAAAGATTGGTGAAGTGACCACTTCGGTTGAAACCCTGAAACCCAAACTTATTGAAAGCACCGCGCAGGTGACCATGGAAACAGCCGTTGAACAGGTTTCGGGTGTAAATGTGGTAAAAGGACAGGTTAACATTCGAGGGGGCAGCGGCTTTAGTTATGGGGCCGGAAGCCGGGTGATGATGCTGGTTGACGATTTGCCCTTACTGAGTGCTGAAGCGGGAGATATTAAATGGGATATGCTTCCCATTGAAAACCTGCAGCAGGTGGAGGTTATCAAGGGAGCCAGTTCTGCATTGTTTGGAAGCAGTGCCCTGGGCGGTGTGATCAATTTGCGTACCTCCTATGCCAATGATGTACCTCAAACCCGTGTGCGCTTTTTTACCGGTGTATACGACCGGTATACTACCCCTTATTACAATTTCAGTAAAAACCCGATAAGCAATCAGGGCCTGTATTTATTGCATGCCCGCAAAGTGAAGAACCACGACTTTGTTATAAGCACGGCCCTCATCAATGATATTCAGTACCGGCAGGATGAAATGAACCGCTATGCCCGTATTACGGCCAACTACAAATATCATTTTGCCAAAGTAAAAGGATTGGCTGCCGGGGTGAATATGAATTTTTACCGGCAGCATGACCAAACATTTCTGATCTGGAAGAACGACAGTAACCCGCTTATTCCGGCGGTCAATACACTAACAAAAACCAATAATCAGCGGTATTACATCGACCCGTTCCTGACGTACATTTCGCCCGGAGGCCACAAACATTCCTTACGAAACCGGTACTTCTATACTGATAACAATGCAGAAGGGTCCACAAAAAACAACTTCCGTTCGCAATTCATTTTTAATGAGTATCAGTACCAGAAAACACTGGGTGACACCTCGGGGAATTCGATAAAGATTACGCTGGGAGCCGCCAATACCTACTCAACGGTAAAAAGTGATTCCCTTTACGGGAATAAAACAGCTGATAATCTCGCTGCATATATGCAAATGGATTATACCATCCGCAACGTGATACTCAGTTTCGGTACCCGGGCCGAATATTTCCGCATCGATACCTTGCCTACACGTTTCATCCGTGTGCTGCGGGCCGGTTTGAACTGGCATGCTGCCGGGGCAACCTATGTTCGTGCCAGCATCGGCGAAGGGTTCCGCATGCCGGCAATTGCCGAGTTATACGCATCCACCAGTTCAGGAAACCTGCGCATATTCCCGAATGCGAACCTTCAACCCGAAAACGGTTGGGGCGGTGAAGTAGGGATACGACAAGGATTTATGCTGGGTCAGTGGAAAGGCATGGTGGATCTGGCCGCCTTTCAAACCCGGTATACGAATATGATCGAATTTATTTTCGGTTATTATCCTCCGGCCGGCAATCCGTTTCCACCCGATCCGTTAAATTACATCGGGTTCTCGGCTCAGAATTTCACGCATGCACGCATCAGCGGAATAGAAGCCACAACGGGTGCTGAAGGAAACATCATGAATACGCATTTCACAATCACCGGCGGTTACACGTATATCAATCCATTGAATATGGATTCATTGCACCCGGCAGTGGCCAACAATAAATATTTAAAATACCGCAGTAAGAATCTGTTGCGCGTAAATGCCGATGCAGTTTACAAAAAATTCGGTGCCGGAATTACTGCACGTTACAGCAGTCGTATGATCAATATTGATGAGGCCTTCAACACCCTGATACCCGGCGTGAAGCGTTACCGAGAAACACATACCGGAGGCAGCACAGTGCTCGACTTCCGCACTTCGTATGAGATCCGCTCCCAAATGCAGGTGGCTGTGATAGTAAAAAACATCCTGAATGAGGAAGCGATGGTCGCCCCTGCCAATCTGGCCCCTCCGCGAAGTTTTCTCATACAATTCACAGCAACCTTTTAATTTCGCCGGATGTTCCGAAAAATTGTTACCACCGCCGGCCTTTGGATCCGCAACCTCCTTGTGATATTCTTTCTTTCCACCTTACTGGTGGTGCTGGCCTACCGCATTGTTCCGGTGAAGATCACCCCGCTGATGGTGCTTCGCATGAAATTCCCGAAGCAGCACTGGGTGTCGCTAAAAACAATGAGCCCCAATGTGTATTACTGTGCCATGGCATCGGAAGACCCCAATTTCCTGAAGCATCATGGATTTGATTTTGATGCAATAAAAAAGGATTATGAAGAAAGTAAAAAATACAAAAAACGCCTGCGTGGAGGCAGCGGAATCAGCCAGCAATGTGCGAAAAACATCTTCTTAAACACGGCTCACAGCTGGATACGCAAAGGGTTTGAGGCGTATTTCACGGTATTGCTGGAGTGTTTCTGGAACAAGAAACGCATCATGGAAGTGTACCTGAATATTATTGAAATGGGCGATGGCATTTATGGTATTGAAGCAGCTGCCCAAAGTTATTACCATAAAAAATCTTCCCAGCTGAACCTGTCGGAAGCGGCGATGATCATCTCCTGTTTCCCGAATCCACGAAAATTCACACCGTTTAAACACCCGGCCTGGATCGAACAAAAACGCTCGATGGTAATGACCTTCGCCGGCTGGATGCCCCGTGTAAACTGGGACGGTTCAAAACCTGCTAAGAAGTAATTCCCAGAAATTCAAGGGCTGTTCGGGAAAGAAGTTGCTCTTTCAGTTCGGCACTGAAACCGGGCATCTGTTCAATAAATTTCCCATGTTCAAGATCACCAAGGGGGAACGGATAATCGGTACCGTAAGCGATTTTATTTGCACCGAATAATTCCACCAGGTATTTTAGAGCCGCGTCATCGTGGGTAATTCCGTCAATCCAGAATTTACCAATGTATTCTCTCGGATCTTTTATTTCATTGATATTGCAAAGATCGGGACGTGCATGCCAGCCGTGACTTACGCGCCCAACCGTAAAAGGGAACGAGCCACCGCCGTGTGCGAACATTACCCGCAGGTTGGGAAAGGCATCGAAGACCCCGCCGAAGATCATGCTGCAAATGGCCAGACTGGTTTCTGCAGGCATACCAACCAGCCAGGGCAGAAAATAATTCTGCATTTTTTCCTGTCCCATCATATCCCAGGGATGAACAAAAATACACACCCCCATATCCTGAGCGGCTTCCCACAACGGGAAAAAACTTTTATCGTCGAGGTTCCGGTCTTCAATGTGGCTCCCAATTTCAAAACCACGTATTCCCAGTTGCTCCTTGCAACGTCGCATCTCTGCAATGCTGAGGTCGGTATCCTGCATGGGGAGGGTACCAAGGGCTATGAACCGGCCTGAAGGGTGATTCTGTACACCGGCAATATGATCGTTCAGAAAGCGACACCAGTCGGCTGTATCGTGAGGCTTGGCCCAGTAGTTAAAAAGTACCGGCACCGTGCATAGCACCATTTTATCCACCCGATGTGCATCCATATCCTTCAGTATAACATCCGGATTCCAGCAATTCTCTTCCACCTCCCGGAAAAATTGACCGTTATCTTTCATCATACGCGCCCTTCCTTGCCGGTGGTGGTCCATATATACAAATCCTCCGTACCCGTATCGTTGTTTGAGATCCGGCCAGGATTCAGGAAGTATATGGGCATGTATGTCGATCTTCATGTGCTGCAAAAATAAAAAAACCCTGCATCAAATCTTTGGTGCAGGGCTTTTATTCTGAGAATTATCGGTTACCGGCTTATGGTAAATTTACCGGTCTTTATTTCTGAATCGGATTTGATCTCATAGAAATAAATACCTGACTTAAACCCGTCAGCATTTAATTCTTCTTCATTACGTCCGGTTTTTCCGTTGAATACATACTCACGTACAATTTTACCGGTGATATCGCTGATGCTTACGGTAACTTTTGAATCGTGTTTCAGATCGTAGGTAAGCGTGGCTTTGTCTTTTACAGGGTTGGGATACACGCCCGAAGCAATATTAGAATAACCACGTTGGGCTACACCTACCGGTGCCTGAAGGGTAAAATTATCAAGATTAAGCACAGTAGCAGTATTGTAGTTTTTATTTATAGAAGCATTCACAGTAATAAAGCAACTGTCGGGATTGCCGCTGGGTACAAAATATGAGAACGGATAACTGAAGGTTTGCCAGGTTCCATCGCTGAAATTACCCCGTTTAATAATCATGGCCATTACCTCACGGGCACCGGCGACCCAGCGGGTTAAAGATATAGTTACTTCAAAGGTGTCGGTTGAAGTGGAACTGCCTGAAACAAATTTGTAATCAAAAAGGAAGCGGGGTGAACGGGCGGTGAAAGGAAACGCCATAGTAAGTTGTCCGGATGAGGACGCTTCGTTTTTTAAAGCGGCTCCGTAGGCACCGTCCTTAACATGTGCGATACGGCTGATACTTCCACCGGCCAACGTCCAGTCATTAAATGTGGTGGGATTGGCCCAGCCTTCAAAATCACTGTTCTTGAACCCGTAGAATCCTTGCGCACCGGCAATGACTGAAATAAAAAGAGCTGATAGAAGTAAAATATTTTTCATGATAGATTGTAATGTAACCGATTGCAAGTAAAGAAATTTTTACGATTAAAAACAATTATTTTAGATGTTGAGGAATTGTTTATCGGAAAAAACCGTCTGAATAATAAAATATTCCTCATTCCTTACGTTCTATTTTTCTGTACACAATATTATATAAAACCGGATAATATATTTTATATTTTTTTATTTTCCGTAGGCTGTATTTTTTGAAATGCCTATAAACAAAGGGTTATGTATGTTTTTATGGATTTTTAATGCGGTTGGCATAATAATTGTAAATAAAATGTAAATAGTTTTTGTTTTCATAGTTTTTGTTCATTAAGGGGCTTTTGCCCCTTTTTGTTTTTTAACTTCATTCAAAAAAGCAACGGCATCGTGTATATCCACAACCGGAATGATGAATTTCTTGAGTAAAGGTCTTTTGCTGCGTCCGTAATTATAGGTTTTATCATAATACTCGAAGAGGCCTTCTACCCAGGCCCGCATCTCATTATTATGCAGTATTTCCACCAGTTCGTGGGCCCGCTTGTCGCCCAATCGTTTTTTAAGCTGCATCGTCTTTTCCGCTAATATGTGTTTAGGGAAATCTCCGTATTCGGAAATTATACGCTGTACCCTCTGTTCAAATGGAACCTGTATCTCATAATACTCCGCTTCCCGCATCTGGTTCCATACCGCTTCGGGCAGCACCATGGAACCGATCGAACGGCTTTCGTCTTCCATAAATACAGGCCGGTTCACATCAATTGTAAAAAGTTGTAAGGCGAGTTCATTCTCAAACTGCTCCTGGGTTGGCTGCGGAGGTAATCCCAGGGCGCCGAAGGCAGAACCCTTATGGCTTGCCAGTTTTTCAAGGTCGATCACCTGTTCGCCGGCATTTTTCAGGGCCTGTAACAGCTCTGTTTTCCCTGAGCCGGTAAGTCCGCTGATGATCTGTACCGGATAGGTCACTTCAAATTGCTTCAGTACAAACTGTCGGAAAGTTTTGTACCCACCGGTAAGTACCATCACCTCAAAACCCGCGTTGCTGAGGAGCTGGGCCATTATTCGGCTGCGTAATCCGCCTCTCCAGCAATGCAGCCTTATTTTTCCGCCATTGCTCAGCTTTCTTGCCTGCTTAATATAATCGTAAAACCGGTGACCTACCAGTTTGTAGCCAAGATCTACCGCAGCGGTATGCCCGTTATTTTTATAGCAGATACCTACCTGACGACGTTCTTCATCCGGCAATACCGCAATATTCACGGCCCCGGGAATATGTCCGGCAGCAAATTCCCCTTCACTCCGCACATCAATTAACGGTGAGGATTCCCTGGCATCTAAAAAAGCCGAAATACCGGCTGGGATCATATCCATCATAAGGTTGAAAAAATACCGCTAAGGCTCTCTTTTATTTTCTAATTTCGCGCTTTTAATATTATGGCGCATCATAAAATTCTGATCTTTGATTTTGGCTCGCAATATACGCAATTGATTGCCCGACGGGTGCGTGAGTTGCAGGTATACTGCGAAATTATCCCATGGAATAAAATCGAAACCACCGATTTCTCCGACCCCCTGCTTAAAGGGGTTATTCTTTCCGGCAGCCCCTTTTCGGTGCGTCAGGAAGATGCGCCGAAACCCTCGCTGGAAGGCATGCGGGGAAAAATACCGGTACTGGGTGTATGCTATGGCGCACAGCTTTTAGCCCAAACCTCGGGCGGGGAAGTATCCCCTTCACAACACCGTGAATACGGAAGGGCTCAGGTTCAGTGCCACCTCGATTCCGAACTTTTTGCCGGTATGAAAAATCCTACAGAAGTATGGATGAGCCATGCCGACAGCATCACACGCATACCGGAATCATTCACTTCCATTGCCACTACTGCTTCCATTCCGCTGGCCGCCTTCAAAGTAACCAACGAAGCAACATACGGCATCCAGTTTCATCCGGAAGTAACCCATTCAGCCGAAGGGATGACGCTTCTCCGGAATTTTGTTGTGGGCATTTGCAAATGCACACAGGATTTCACACCGGAACATTTCATTCAGGAAAGTATCGCTGCATTAAAAAACACACTGGGTAACGACAATGTTGTAATGGCCCTGAGCGGCGGGGTCGACAGCACCGTTGCCGCTGTGTTGTTGCATCACGCCATCGGCGACCACCTGCATTGCATTGTGGTGGATAACGGATTGATGCGGAAAGGTGAGATACATCAGGTTATTGAAGATTATAAACACCTGGGATTGAATATTAAACCGGTCGATGCGCACCGGAAATTCTATGATGCACTGGCCGGCATCAGCGATCCCGAAGAAAAAAGAAAACGGATCGGAAAAACGTTTATCGAGGTTTTTGACGAAGAGGCACACCATTTGCAGAACATAGGCTGGCTCGGACAAGGCACCATTTATCCGGATGTGATTGAATCGGTGTCGGTGAACGGACCCAGTGCTACCATTAAATCACACCATAATGTGGGCGGCTTACCCGAGAAAATGAAGATGAAAGTAATTGAACCGTTGCGTGCCTTGTTCAAAGATGAGGTGCGACGTGTGGGGGCGTCGCTGGGCATTAACAAGGATCTGCTGGGCAGACACCCGTTTCCCGGCCCCGGCCTTGGCGTTCGTATCCTGGGTGATATTACAGAGGACAAAGTAAACGTATTGCAGGAAGCAGATGCCATTTATATACATCACCTGAAAGAAAGCGGCTGGTATGATAAGATATGGCAGGCCGGCGCCATACTAACTCCCATAAAAAGTGTAGGGGTAATGGGCGATGAACGGACCTATGAAAATGTGGTCGCTTTGCGCGCCGTGCACAGCAGTGATGGCATGACCGCCGACTGGGTACATATCCCTTATGAGATACTGGCCCGTATCAGCAGTGATATTATCAACAAGGTACGCGGTGTGAACCGGGTAGTATACGACATCAGTTCCAAACCTCCTGCTACCATTGAGTGGGAGTAAACTAAAAAGATCTTTTTACCATAGAATGAACCGTTTCGCGATTGCACTTTTTATCTCGTTTTTCATTTCTCATCTGGGGGTGTCACAGGTGGGCATAACCATCGAAGCGCAAAAAAGCGATGACTCAACGGTGACTTCTAAACCCGACAAGCCCATTAAAATGGCTTTGCTGATGCCCTTCTTTAAAAACGGGGGCGACACCACAAACCGTCAGAAAGCATTTGCCGCATCAAGTCTCGACTACCTGGCCGGGGTGCGTGCCGCATTGGACTCACTGGAGAAAACAGGAAAAATAACATTCGACCTGTATATCGAAGATACGGAACTCGACAGCAGTATTGTAGAATACATCCTGAATAAACCTGACTACAAGGATCTTGATATTGTGATAGGACCCGTATTTGCCAGCGGTGTTGATATGGCTTTATCGGTGCTTGCAGGAAGAAATACCGCATTGTACCTCCCCTTCGAAAAAGAGTTGAAAAATACGGGCATGAAATATGTTTTTCTGAATCAGAAAAAAGAATCGGCAACAGCCGCCTATCTGGCCGATATGCTTGTAAAACAAGCCGGTGAGAAAGATATAGTTCTTGCGTATTCGGGAAAAGAAGGTAAAAAAACCGACAGCCTTATTTATCAGCAGCTGATCGAGAAGATCGACACCGGACGCCTGCGCACCGTTGATCTGGCATCAAAAGCAAACCCGCTGGGCATTGCCTCATTAAGCAGCAAGAAAGAATATGTATTGCTGATTTACAGCCACGATAACTACTATGTTAACAGCGCCCTGAAACAGGCGAAAGGGCTGAATCAACCGGTAATTTACGGCATGAGTGAATGGCTCGAATTTGAAGATCCGGAATACCTGCTTTGGGAGGATTTGCATGTGAAATTCCTTGCCCGTTTTTTTATCGACTATGAAGATGAAAACACCGGTAACTTCCGGAAACTCATGATTCAAACCTACAATCAGGACCCGGTTGAATACACATACCGTGGTTTTAATGATTTGATGTACCTGGCTTTTGCCACCGACACCTATAATATTCTGTGGCCCGAGCAGTGCCCGGGACATGAAAGCCCAAACTGTGTGGGCGGGTACTACTGGGTAAAAGATCCGGGAACCGGTGCTTACTACAACGGGTATCATAGTGTTTTTAATTACCATAACCTGAAACTTACCCGGGAAAAATAATCATGCGTGAAAATGTACAGTACCATGTTGTCACCGACCTCATCACTTCATACAACGGCAAAGAGCCATTACAGCAATACCTGAAAGCCCGCTTTCGGGAAAACAAGCAGTTCGGTTCCCGCGACCGCCGTTTCTATCAGGAAATCATATTTGCCTACTACCGTTGTTTGCCCCTTTGGCCTTCACGATCATTTAACGAATCACTTCTGCTGAGCCGCTTTCTCACCACCGATGCCATTACTCCCTTCGCTCAGTATCTGATAACCCTGGTTTCTGATCTGCCCGATGTTTCGTCCGAATGGGAAAAGCCCCTGCCGGAAAAGGTGGCTTTTCTTTCAACCCATGCCTTGGCTTCCTGGGTTCACTATTTCCCCTTTCAGCATGTCATTAGTGAGCCGGTTGAACAGGATGCTTTTTTTATGCATCACCTTATGCAACCGGGCTTTTTTATTCGCCTCAACAAGGAGCGCATGGGACACAGCCTCGAAATACTGAAACAAAAACACATCCCGTTCACACAAAACGGTAGCTGTATTTCGCTGCAGGCAAGCACCGACATGGCCGGTATCCTTCCTGAATCGTATTATGAAGTGCAGGATATTGCATCCCAGCAAACCATTCAACTGTTTGCACTGCATGGGAATGAACGTGTGTGGGACTGCTGCAGTGGTGCCGGAGGCAAATCACTGATGCTGCTGAATGAATATCCCGATATTGAACTGTATTGCAGTGATAAACGGCAAAGTATTCTCGACAATCTACAGGCGCGTGCCAAGAAGTATGTATCCAAACCTGAAGCGGTACAATGCCTGAATCTGGAAACTACTGACAATAAACTTCACTTCAACGGACGCCTGCTTACCCCTGAATTTTTTGACACCATTGTGTGCGACGTTCCTTGTTCAGGTTCCGGCACCTGGAGTCGCTCACCCGAGCACCTTACCTTTGCCCGCACACTCGATCTGGATGCGTTTGCGGCACGGCAGGAAGCTATTGTGAAGCGGGTATTGCCTTACCTGAAAACCGGAGGCTCACTGGTGTACATCACCTGTTCGGTGTATAAAAGCGAAAATGAAGCTGTAGTTGAAAAATTAAAAACTTTTGGTATTACACTTACCGGCATGGAGTATTTCAAAGGATATACAATGGGAGGCGACACCTTGTTCGGAGCGGTGTTCAGAAAGTAGCTTTTACTTTTCCTCTTTATGATCCGTATCCGATGCCTCTGCCTCACCCCGCTGAAGTATTTCCCAGGTATGATCGGCCAGCAGTTTTACGGTAGCGATGTACGTTTTGAAGGGAAACGAGAGGCCCCATTCCTCCGGTGAAACGAGCGACATGATGACCTCATCATCTTTCCGTTTATACAAATGATAGGTCATCCCCATAGTGGGTGAAAATCGCATGGTAGCTTCGTAAATCTGCATCGAGATCTCAACTCGTTCTTCCAGTTCTCTGGCCTGGGCCATGATCAGTTCCGCCTGTTTTTTCAATAAATTGATCTGCTGCTGGGCCTTTAGCTGCATCGCTTCCACCGCAAACCCCTTGATCAGTTTCCGGTCTTCCGGTTTGATGGAAGGTGAGGAAATCTGCAATGGAATGGGTGAAAAGGAAGCCGGACCTTTATAGCTTTCTTCAGGGGTATCTGTCATGTATGGCAAAATTAATAAAATGATGTCAGTATAACGCCTGAAAGGCCGATTTGTTCTATATCATACATTGTAATAAACCTTTATGAATTCTTGCTGCATTAAATAATAATCGTATCGGGTTTTGTATATTTGCCAAGAGAAAAATAACACGAATATGCAAGAAC
Organism: Bacteroidia bacterium; assembly: GCA_044228315.1. GTDB lineage: Bacteria > Bacteroidota > Bacteroidia > UKL13-3 > UKL13-3 > CAINMV01. Next base: position 11,273 of record JBGAVF010000064.1, read on the forward strand.
AATTAAAAGCCCTTTCGGAAGAAATAAAGAAAAAGATGGATGCCGCGTATGATCATGCAACCGACATGATAACCAAGGTACGGGCCGGAAAAGCTACTCCTAACATGCTGGATGTAGTAATGGTTGACTATTACGGAAACCTTACTCCGTTGAGCCAGGTAGCCAATGTTTCCACCCCCGATGCACGCACCATCATGATTCAGCCCTGGGAAGCCAGCCTGATCAATGAAATTGAAAAAGGCATCAGCAAGGCAAACCTGGGATTCAACCCGCAGAACGATGGGAAAGTAGTTCGCATCACCGTTCCGCCGCTTACCGAAGACCGTCGGAAAGACCTGGTGAAGCAAGCGAAACATGAAGCCGAGCACGGCAAAATAGCCATCCGCACCATTCGTAAAGATGCGATGGAGAAATCGAAGTTACTGGTGAAAAACGGATTGCCACAGGATGACGGCAAAAAGCTGGATGAACAGATCCAGAAAATGACCGACAACCATATTGCCCAGCTCGATAAAACACTCGAAACAAAAGAAAAAGAAATCCTTACCGTGTAATAGGGAAACTGCTGTTAACAGGCAGTTCAAAAACAACAGAAGTGGGTCAATACAGCATTGACCCGCTTTTTTTGTACCCAGCCTGATCCCGGATGGCATAAAAAAACACCCTGCTTCTGCCACAGTGGGCACAGGGTGTTATACAGGGATAAAGAAATAAATTCTTTCCTCTTATACGCTCTTCCGGTTGATGGATGTTTTGTTGGCGCTGTTCTTGGCCTTGGTATCTACCTTCACCGGTTGATTGATTTTTGTATTCAACGCA
>JBGAVF010000065.1:0-13064 GCA_044228315.1 Bacteroidia bacterium
CCATTAAGATGCTGGCCCTTTCGTTCCTGCTCATGATCGGATGTCTTCTGGTTGTTGAGGCACTCGATGTGCATGTAGAGAAAGGCTATATTTATTTCACTATGGCATTTTCACTGTTTGTAGAAGTTCTTAATATCCGGCTGCGTAAAAAAACTGCCCGATAAGACGGATTTTAACAATTTCCTGAAGTCCGATAGAAGGCATTCGCCCTCTGGCAATATCTTTTAAATAACTCTTTTTCAGCTATTTAGTATTTATTCCATACCTTTTATGGAATTCCTCCGTTAATTTCATCTGATATGTAAAATTATGGTGCAACCATTTACTTCTTTTATCCGATAGTTATTAAAAAGACATAAACCACCCCGCCTCTATGAAAAAATTACACCTTGCTCTATTGACATTAGGCTTCTCCATCCATTCTTTTGCCGGATCAGCACCCATGACCAATGCCGATTTGCAGGAGGAAAAAGTGATTTATCAGCACGCTTTCCCTTTTGATCCGGCCAACAATGTAGCGGTAAATACACAAACGGTTGAAGATCCACCCGCACCTGCCATTGCTACTGGAAATACCGGAGCCCGCGAATTATCGGTAAATACCACCTCGCAGGCACAATCGTATCCCTGGATCAGTGATGATGCGCTGCGGGTTTACTATACCCATGATGTCAATATGTACATGGCTTCCAGAAAGAGTGCACTTGAGCCATTCTCTGCCGGAAAGAATATTATGCCCGATTTAGAACTCACCATCATCAGTGGCTGGCTGACACCGGATGAGTTGACCATTTATTTCGCCACCCAAAGCAGCAGTTTGTATGTAGCACACCGTGCATCCCGTCAGGACAACTTCAACGAATATCAGTTGGTAAAATTCATCAATGCACCGGAAGGAAGTTTATTCGATGCAAGCTTTACCCCGGATATGAACGAGTTGTTTATGTATAACAACAGTAACAAAGAACAAATTGTTCGCTTTGAAAAAACCGGTGACAATGAATATACCTACAAAGAAGTGGTTCACTTTAATTCTGGCTCCACACCTACCGGTGGGCAGCTCTCACGCGATGGTTTACGGTTTTATGTGCCACTGCGAATCACAGAAGATGTGAATGATGACAACCGTAAGATTTACGTTGCTTCCCGCACCGAAATGCACGGAGACTTTACTACACTTGAAGAAGTGAAATTTACCGAGCCTATGCAGATCACTGCTTACCAGCCGAGTGTAAGTGCTGATGGAACTCATATCATATTTGTGAGTGGTCATGATAATTTATGGGATAACAATGATTTGTATGAGGCGAATATGGTTGCTGATTTAACACAAGTGTATTCCGTTGCAGAAACCCCGGTAGAATCTTTAGTGGCTGAGAAAATCATTATTACTCCTTCGGGGACTGAAGTGTCACCGGATTCTAAAGAACCGGACATAATTATCGCTGTGACTGAATCACCGGAAACGAAAAACACCGCTTACGAGACACCCGGCCAAAAGGAAACAGTTCCGGTGACTGCCCCCGAATTAAATGTATATCCGAATCCATTCAGTGACCAAACAACCGTTTCCATTCTGGTTCCTGAATCAGGATACCTGAAAGTGGAGATCTATAATGTTTCCGGTCAATATATGGGAAGCCTTTATGACGGGCAAACCGAAGGGGGGCTGAAAATACTAAGTTGGTTCAGAAATGCTTCTAATTCCGTGCTTTCCAACGGAGTGTATACTGTGAAGGCCCTGGTAAATAAAACGGTAGTAACCAAAAAAGTAGTGGTTTGCGACGGACCGATGCATTAAAACTTGCTAAATACCCTTTATAAAAGTCCTGTAGAATTCCGCTACAGGACTTTTTTTTGCAAGAAATGCAAAAAATATTTCGATTTTGCATCTTGTAATTTTGATTCATCTTTATAATCGATTTCATTTGCCTTATAAAACACTTATATATTATGAAAAACTTTTTTACAACCTGTATTATTTGTCTGCTGATACTTTCAGCCAAAGCCCAATCGATAACCCAGACCGTAAAAGGACGTGTTGTTGAGAAGGAATCAAAAGCTCCGATGAGCGGGGTGGTCGTTGTGTTGGTTCCGGCCGGGAACTCCCCATCCAATTTAGGGACTCAAACAGACGATAACGGTTACTTTAAACTGAATAATGTTCCGGTGGGGAAGCAGAGCTTTCTTTTTAAATATCTGGGGTATCAGAATGTTTCCCTCGAAAATATCATTGTAAACAGCGGGAAAGAAGTGATACTGAATGTGGAGATGGAGGAAAACGTAAGTAAAATTGCAGAAGTTGAGATAAAGGCCAATCCGAAGGGCAACGTGCGCAATGAACTGGCAACCGTTAGTGCCCGCACGTTTGATATTGCCGAAACAGAACGGTATGCAGGCAGCCGTCAGGACCCGGCGCGCATGGCATCCAATTTTGCCGGAGCACAGGGAACCAACGACACCCGCAATGATATCGTCATTCGTGGGAATTCACCGCTTGGTGTTGTGTGGCGCATGGACGATGCCACCATACCCAACCCCAACCATTTTGCCATTGCCGGCACTACCGGCGGACCGGCAAGCATTCTGAACAATAAATCGATCGCCAATTCCGATTTCCTTACCGGAGCCTTCCCTGCTGAATACGGAAATGGTATTGCTGCCGTATTCGACTTGAAAATGCGTAATGGTAATCAGGAAAAATATGAAGGCACGTTCCAGCTTGGATTACTGGGAACTGAAGCGGCTCTGGAAGGCCCCATCAGTAAAAAACACCGGTCTTCTTTTCTTGCTACGTACCGTTATTCAACCCTTCAGCTTTTTCAGGGGATGAACGTAACACTGGGTACCGAAGCCATTCCCAACTACCAGGATTTCTCGTTCCGCTTCAACTTCCCCATTAAAAACAAAAGCAATCTGGCCATTTGGGGCATTGGCGGCAGCAGTCACATTAATATAATTTACAGCGATGTATTTAACATTCGTGCCCACGACTCGGTAAACAATGTGAGAACCGAAAAATACGGCATGAATGACCGTGACCAGTTATTCAGTTCAGGGATGTATACAATGGCGGCTTCGTTTAATCATACCTTCAGTAACAACACCTACTTTAAAGCCGTTCTCAGCCAGTCGCAGCAACGCAACAGTGCAACGCATATTTTAACCCTGCGTGATAATAATACCAGCAAAATTATGGATGTTCAGTCGCTGGGATACCGGTTCATCACCCATATTACCGGTTTGAATGCGTATGTAAATCATAAGTTTTCACCGCATCTGACATTAAAAGCCGGCAGCAGTATAGAAATGTTCAGTTATGATTTTCTGGATTCCAGCATTAACGAGATCAAACTAAAAAGCAGCGTTTACCCTGTGCTTCCGAATGGTTTTTACAATCTTTCCGGCCCATTCAATCTTGTTACGCCGGTTAAAGAGTACAACAGAAAATATGACAGCCGGGAAACGGTCATCCTGCTGCAACCTTATGCACAGATGAAGTACCGGTTCAGCGATCGTTTCTTTATTACGGGAGGACTTCACATTCAATATTCATCCGTGAACCGTGATCTTACCGTTGAACCCCGTGCCGGTGCTTCCTGCAAAACCGGCACAAAAGGGAACCTGAGTTTTGGTGCCGGCTTGCATAGTCAGACCCTCCCATCCTATATGTATTTTTATCGCTTGCCTTCAGCCCCCGATGCGCTGCTCTTTAAAAACGTAAAGAATATGCGCAGCGCCCAGTTTGTGGCAGCCTATGATTATGCGGTCTCATCGCATATGCGAATAAAAACGGAGGTGTACTATCAGTATCTGTACAAAGTGCCGGTACAGGTGATCCCTTCCAGTTTCTCCATGATCAATCAGGGCAGCGGCTTTGCCCGCATCTATCCTGATACCACATTAAAGAACGCCGGAACCGGAACCAATTACGGAATCGAATTCACGCTCGAACGGTTTTATTATCACAACTATTATTTCATGACAACCGTATCACTTTACAACAGTACCTATACCGGTAGCAACGGGAAAACCTATAACAGTGATTTCAACGGGAATTATGCCGCCAACTTACTCGGTGGGTATGAGCTAAAACTGAAACAAGGTAAAAAGGGAAATGACCAGACCCTCATTTTCGGGGTGAAGTTTACAGTAGGAGGCGGCAAGCGGTACTCACCGGCCGACACCCTGAAAACCATACAACGGGCAGAATATACCGCGCTGGATGCGGAACGGAATACATTGCAGTTTCGCCCTTACTCACGAGTTGATATTAAACTGGGGTATAAGATCAATACCCGCAAACTCACCCATGAAATAGCGCTAGACCTGGTAAATGCTTTCAATATCAAGAATTTTCTGGCATTAACCTATGGCATTGATCCGGTGACCAATGGCCTGAATCTGGGAACTGAGACCCAGCTTGGGTTGCTTCCCATTTTTTATTATAAGCTCGATTTCGGATTCTCAAAGAAATAGAAACAAGGTTTAATCCTGCCGTTCGGTATTCGGGTTTAAATTTCATGCAGGAAACGGAGGAGTTATATTATTTCATACTTCCCCATGGGAAAGTATATTTTCACGACTTAAAATCCGTTATTCGGTAAACCCCTTCCGAACCATTTATGCGAAATCTTCTATTACTTATTGTATTGTTTACGAACGCCATTTCTTCACTCCTGGCTCAGGAGCCGGGCACTACATTTTTTGATGGAAGAAAAGTATTCATTTTCCCGTATCGCACTGAAATATACTCACAATCAAGCGACAGACATCAATTATCGGTGTACGACAATATGGATATCCCATATTATCCCAAAACATTACCCGATGGAGAATACATTGTGTATTATACCATTCAACGATATATGGAAGGACATCAGTACACCCCAATCAAACCCGGAGATACGGATAATGTGGCAATCCGGTTTTCAATTCAAAACGGGAAAAAACACGGTGCTGTAGATTTCTTTTCACCCGATTTCAAGCATAAAAAGATATACCGGACAGGGTTTTACAACGAGAATCAGAAGGACAGTGTATGGACGTATTCTCAAGGAAGAACAAAAATGTCCTGCCATTATAAAAACGACCTTCTGAACGGCCCCGTGCGTCGCAGGAAACTCAAAGATTCGGAATGGGATTATTCGTATGTTAACGGGCGTCTTCACGGTGAGGCATTGCTAAAGAACCTGAGGACCGGAGAAACAGAGAAAATGCACTTTAGCCATGGTCAACTGGATGGAAGTTATTCCCATATTCAATACCGAAGTGCTTTCCATAACCGTTTTTTCTACACCTACCTTGACAGTAAGAACCCGGTCTTTAAACGTATTGAGATAAAACGGCCAGTTCGCCCGAAATATAAGATACGGAACCTGGACCATTTATACTGACAAGTCAACACTTGAAATACGTTACGACACAACATTTGTTGATATGTCAGAGGCGCATTCCTATGACTATATCGAAGCCGGATATATTGAGGAAGAACCATCAGGAGGACCCCTCTGCCATCTTTACTGTTCATGATGAACGAGAGACCAATGTACCCCATGAAAAAAGTGCTCAGTGTTTTTTCCTTTCAGTGAAATCCCACACAGTTATACAGAGTTATTAACCAGCGGGTATGGTTATTTTACATTCAGGGCCAATACAGGGCAGGTACTGGCGCAAGACACTTTCTGTAATGGCAAAATCAAGTCGGACGATTCGGTGTATTCGTTCAGTTTACAGCCACTGGGCATGCTGAAAAAAGAGCCGGTACGTTACGCCCATCAATCGTACAGCATAACCACATTGAATGAGAATGAAACCACCTGTCTGCGATACTTCTGGTCTGATTCGGACTGGGCACCTGCGGAACGGGTAAATACTACTTTTACAAAAGAGTATACGCAAAGCAGCTATAAACGATCTGGTAGTTATTATTCCCTTGTCGATGACGTATTGCCAATTACAATACTAACCGATTCAAGTGTGTACCTCTTTCATAAGTCCGGGGGCCAGTACATTACTGTTAAATATATGCATACACCTACTTCCTATGCGTATGAAAAAAACTATTCCATTTACGACAGTTCACTGTTATATATGGACACCACGGAATTTTACTTTCATCCGGAGGACTATACCCTGATTGAAGTAAAAAGGACCCATCTGGGTGACCTGGATATAATTGATTCCATAAAATACGACGGACGTTATTTGGAACCCATGTCGATGGCCGGAGCAAATCCAATCTTAGTCTCTGCCAATGACCGCCGACGAAATGTTTCGTGGAGCGGCCGTTTTCTGCCCGACACATTTACCATTACCGCTTATTGGAAAGGAGAATTACTCAATGGAACCATGTATTTCGACCTGTTAACCAACCCTAAAAGTGAAACGGTTGCAAAGGAAATAATCAATGAGAATGGTTTTGTTTTCTCAAATCAAAAGATCATACAGGTGGATTATAAATCCTGGGATACGTATTCCTATCCTGTGCTGAGTTATTTCAATTCAACATTCACCTTTCTTTCCTTTAAAAATGGCAAGGTTAATGGCATGGTTTCAGGCATCAATCATATTAATCCGCCGAAAAAAGGAAAGCATATTACGTTTACAGACAACAACAATTCGGCATCTTTTACCAACGGCCTTAAAGACGGTATTGAAACCCATGAGTCAAAATATTATTATCTGAAACGAAAAAAATCGCTACTCCATAAAAACAACGAATACCAGACAATGACGTCGTTCAGTGAATACCGACGGTATGCGAACGGCTATCCGGAAGGGTTGCTGGTAAAGAAAAGAAACGCGCAACTGATGAGCACCAGTGAGTTGCACTTGGGGTATATGAACGGAGAAACAAAAGTGCTTGATTCCTATGAACAGCCTATGGTCATCTGCCATTTCAGAAACGATACCCTGCACGGGACCTACACAAGTTACAGCCAGAATTACGATGTAAAGGAAACATTGCATTTTGCCGACGGGCTTCCCGACGGCATGTATTACCAGTATCGTTATCAGCCTTCCTCACCTTCCGACGACAGCAGTGTTATGGTGAATATTCAATTCTGTAAAGAGAAAAAAGTAAATACCGCGGTGATGGAATTCCACAAAGGATTTCTTGTTAATGAATCCCGCTTCTATCATTGCGACGGCATTCCAAAAGCAATTATTACCTACTCGGCTGATGATTCGGTGATGCCGGTTCAATTCAATAAAATCAACGATGAATTCAGTTATCAAAAGGTACTCGACAGGGCTTCTCTTAGGACCTATACGGAAGAACCGAATTACCCTTTTTATATCCATTATTCAAAGTTTGGTAACTTGAATAACCTGGGCACAAATGAAAATAAATACTTGTTTGAGTTCAGTACAACACAACCCGGGTATTACCGGCTTTTTTACAAAAGCGGAGTTCCCAGTCAGGAAGGAAGAATAAACCGTGACGGAATGAAAACCGGCTGGTGGAAATACTGGAACGAGAACGGCATTATGATGAAGGAAATTCAATATGAGAAAGGCACCCTTCCCGACCCGGCCGGTGGTGTTGACTCCGTTCATTATTCCGGAAAAATCAAAGGGTATTACCCCGACGGGAAGCTGATGATGCAGGGATATGTGCTGGATGAGAATTTCACCTATGAATGTGTGCAGGATGGCAACATCGCGTATCAGGAGATTTATTATACCGAGTTTTATACCGAAAACGGACAGCAGGTTCTGAACCACCTTACCGGGATGGTACGTGATTATCATATCAGCGGGTTTATTCGTGAAGAAGGCGCTCTCCGTGATGGGAAACGCTCCGGAATATGGAAAACCTACCACTCCAACGGCAATCTGGCCTCCATTGGGGCTTATAAAAATGGCCTTAAAGACGGCATCTGGATCAGCGGAGACCTTTCGGGCAAAGGGTTTGTGGATAATCAATGCCTGGAAGGGGTTGTGGATATGAGTACGATACGGGGTAACCTGAGTGAACAGTTATTAAATTTCACAGAAAGCATTTATGAAAACGGGGTAGAAATAAAAACCGTTACCCATGCGGTGGATTTATCCAAATAAAAAAAAGAAAAATCCATTTGTTGTTTTGAAAATAGTTTTTACCTTTGAACGTCCTGTTGCAAAACAGGATACTGTTTTTTTCATAAGTTTTTATTCATTACAGGGGCTCCGGCCCCTGTTTTGTTTTCATAAAATGTTGTTTATAAAGGGAAGAAATACAGGAAGATGAAAATCCCCCACAAAACAAGGCTGTACATGACCCACTCCCTTACCGGCAAATACTGATGCAGCAATACACCTTCCTTTTTGCAAAAGGCAAACAGTGCTATTTTTTCGATATAAAAACCAAGAACAGTGGCCAGTGCCACCCCGGTAATGCCAAATGTATTGATCAGCAACAATGAGCAACCAATAATACTTACCCATTCCAACAGGGAAGCATACGCCATATAATGATTCTTATGCATTCCGATAAGAACCGTTTGAGGAAAAATGAACCGGGATACCAGAAGCAGCAGTAAAATATTAAAGATAAGGTACGCATCCACAAACTGTGGTTTGTTGAAATACAGCATCGAGAATACTGTTTTGCTAGCCAGCATCATGATCATTGCTGCCGGAAATAAATAATTCATCAGCTTACCGGTTTTCTCTTTCAATGCCTGAAGTCCCATCGCCAGATCTTCCCGTGCATGATGACCGGCAATTTCCCCGCTCATTACATTACTTAACGTATTGGTCATGATAAGGAACACCGGAAATTCCCGGGCACCGAGCCGGTACCGGGTAAATTCGAGTGAACCCAGATAATGCCGTATCAGGGAACCGTTGATGAAATCGAGGCTTCCGCTGAACAAAAGACTCAACATCATAGGGGCGGATTTTCGCAGCAGCTGCCGTGTAATGTCGGCATTGAACCGTCCTTCTGCATATCTCTTTAATAAAAAAAGGAGGTAAATCAGCTTTGCTGCCGAAAGGGCAAGTAAGGCGTCAACCACCACAAACAAATCGAATCCAAGTAAGGTGGGAACTACATTGCAGGCGATCTGAAGCAGAAATATTATAGCCGCATACACCAGTACATGCAGGTACTGTGCTTCAAGAATGAGAAGAAACTCCGTAAGATAGGTTGGTGCATTTACCAATGTATAGATGGCATATCGCTGCATCAGTTGTTTATCGGGCACTGTGGCGTCGGTTTGGGAATACAATGCCATCACCACCCCGGAAATCACTGACAAGACAACCAAAACAAGAAACGCATTAAAATAAATTTTCCGACCATGTATAGCCTTTTGGGGAAACAGGGTTGCGTTGATACCCGAAAGCCAGAATGTATAAAAAGTAGCACCATACAGGAAAAGTGTTTCGTAAGCACTTACATCCTCCACATGGGTCAGAAAATTGCTCATCAGCACACTGTTCAGGAACAATGTGCCATAACGCATGAGCTGAAAAACCTGCAGACTGTTAAGTTGCGTTAACCATGACTGACTGATTTTGATTTTAGGAATCACCGCACCAAAAATAGCTACATTTGCCACAAAAGTTGATACCATGAAAAACTTCCTGTTCCTTTTACTCGCTTTGGCCGGCGTGGCCGGTACCGGTTTTATTGCTGCATCTCCTAAAAACCTGAGTAAGGCTCCGGTTCAGACCGAGATCAAACTTACTCCTTGTGAGCCTTCTACAGCTTTTCCGAAAGCTACCATCAGCGCCTTTGATTATTCGGTAGAGGGTGACAGTGTTACGTTTAAATATTCGCTGAAAGACTATGAACTGGGCAATCAGACACCGGATGCCTCTTCAAAAGTATGTGCCAACAGCGCCAAAGGTCAGCACATACATTTGATCCTGAACAATGCCCCTTATGAGGCCTGGTACATTCCAACCTTCACCAAGAAACTTGCCCCGGGGCATTATGTCATGCTGTCCTTCCTTTCAAGAAGTTACCATGAAAGTATAAAAACCAAATCAGCTTATGCGATACGTCAGTTCAATGTTGGAAAGGATGCCGGAACCAAGAACAATTTTGTGGATCTGAACCAGCCCCTGTTGTTTTACAGCCGCCCCAAGGGTGAATATGTAGGCAACGAGACGAAAAAAGTGCTGCTCGATTTTTATCTGGTGAATGCACAACTGAAGAAAAACGGGTACAGTGTAAAGGCAACCATTAATGGAAAAGAATTTATGATTACCGAATGGGCACCTTTTTATATCGAAGGGCTTCCCATGGGAGAAAACACCATTAAACTGGAGCTTCTTGATAAAAGCGGGAAACCGGCCAAAACCTTGCCGGCCTATCAAACCATTGAACGAAAGATCATTTTAAAAGACAAATAAATAAACGGGGGTAATCACCCTCATTTGCTGGCGTACTTCCTGTATTATTCAAGCTCCCATGCGCTGGTTCTTTTCTCGGCTATGTATTTCTTTAAGTTGTACCAAAAGTACAAAATAAGCTTTAGTATATAGGGCGACGAGAAGGCAATGAATGCCGTATAAAGAAAGAACAAACGTACCCGCGATGATGCCACTCCCAGAATATCACTCAGCATCGTGAAGAACTGGAACGCATTTTTTTCAATTATCAACTTGAGAAGTATCATATTCGGCTCTTTTTATACCTTGTGAAACGAAATTAATCCGGTTTTGTTTTAGGGCAAAAATACACCTTATTTATTTCCCCAGGCTGAAAGTATGCATCAGGTCCCATGGGTTCAGCTTGTTGAGATTGACAAGAAACGTAATGGTACTTAAATAATTCAGGTTTGAGTTATTCATAATTGAAGTGATGGTCTTCGACTGGGTAAACTGCATCGCATGGATCACTTCGTTCCGCTTTCCCCCTCCTATTTCATTCACCTTGTGGGTGAAGGCCAACGGAAAATTAACCTCCAACACATCTTGCCATATTACAAGGGAAATACCGCTTACATAAAAATATTTTGACTGGATATCCTTTTGCATGCCTCTGTAAGTGCCCATATCCACATACGGACGCAACAGAGATGTGAACGGCAAATGGGTTCGCAGGCGCACACTCATGCCCAGATTATCAAAAGCAAAAGCGGTCACATTGCTGCGTATACCCCCTTGTTCGGATAACATCCGGTGGGCCGACAAACCCGGGTCCCGGTCAATAAATGTGTTCCAGTATTTATAATCCGAATAGGGACCTTCTGCTGCCAGATAAATATTGTACATACCCTTACCATCTGTACGGCTATAACTCATTTTACCGGCAAATACATCGATACACAGGTATTTATTAGGATCATCATAATTGAGTATATACCGACCGTTCACAAGAACTTTAAAATAATCATTCACCTTATCGCCCAGGTTCTTCTCAAGCCGTACCCGGAAGGAATACGCATTGAAAACCGTGTCCGGGCATGCAAATTTTCATTGAATACCGGTGTTGTGAATCGGAGAATAATGTGTCGGATGTGGCTGTCTTCGATTCCGATACCTGTAAAATCGAAACGCAGACTACGTTCGGTTGCTTACCTGGTGCGGGTTTCTGAAATTCAACTCAACAGAGGGGCCGGAGGTAAATGTAAAGGCCGTGGGCGACGCGTACGCTGGCCAGCGCGAATTGAAGTAATGCGATTATTGGCTCCAACCCCATGTGTTCACGGATTCCTCTTGGCAAGAAAGGTGTGCTGCAGGAACCGCGTATCATTATTTTTTGCTGAAAAGGAATTCTGGGGGAAGCAACGCGAACTCATTTTTTTACGGATAAGCACTGGCAAAATGCAAGCTCGCATGAATTTATACCGGTTGTAGGCAGGCGCGGGCTCATCCTTCATTTTCCGGTACTTATTATCAGACCGGTGCCGGGCAGATTGGCGGCCTGCAGGAAGGAAACTTCTTCAATGGATAGCTGAGTTATTGGTGGTCGCGCTTCACTCCACCTCATTCCCGTTGGTTTCGATCAGGTTGTAACGTCGTTCGCTACATGAATGATGGTGACATCGCCTTTAAAGGATCCACCCATACGTGACGGGCGCCGGTTTGCCTTCCGCTCAGGGTCACCTTTACTGCCAGGGGCTGTGAGGAATTATTCCTCAGTTTTATCTCCACTTCTTTTTCATGGTCCTCCAAGCGCACTTTACGGATGGAAAAGTCATACAACTGGGGGGACCTGAGATACCCTTCAAAAAACCATTTCAGGTTTTTCCCGCTCACTTCTTCAAAGCAATCCTGTAAATCTCCGGGCAAGGGATGCCTGAATTTCCATCTCTCATAATAGTTTTTCATGCAGGCATCAAAAAGGCTGTCGCCCAGATACCCTTTCAGATACAGGAAGTTCTTTGCAGTCCGATAATACACCAGTCCTGCATAGTTGATACTGCTGAATTCGGTGGCCGGATTTGAAATTACCTGATCGGCACCGCGTGAGCTTTGCAGCGTACCTGTAAGCCACCACAAATTCCGTTCGCTGTAAGTGAAGTTATCGCCGAAAATACGTTGTATTGGTTTTATCATCCGAGACCCTGCCGGTTCTTCCACAATCTGCAACTGGTAAAACGTATTGATGCCTTCATCCATAAACGGATAACGGCGCTCGTTCGACCCCAGTATACCATAGAACCAGTTATGCCCCACCTCATGCACCACATCGTTATCGATCATTCCTTCCACCACGGTTACTGTTGGGTATTCCATACCGGCACCGGCTTTCAGCGCACCGGTACAGGCTTTCACCGTTTTGTACGGATAACTGCCTACCGATTCCGACAGAAACAATACTGTATACTTCATGTATGCTATCCCTTTTTCCGCGTTGGAATAACTGGAATCAAAGGCAAACAACTGAACAAAATTTTTATCCGGAAGGGTGATGGTCTTCATGGCCAGGCACCAGTTTTTATCGGCAAACCAGGCAAAGTCGTGAATATGCTGTTCCGTAAAACGCAGTGTCTTCATGGCATCGGGTGGGAAGGCGGCAGTATCCTTCGTTTGAGAGCCGGCTCTTTGCTGCATCCATAAAAGTTCATCTTCATTCTGTAAGTTGCCGGTGGCTGCCACAAGATAGTTCTTAGGCAATG
>JBGAVF010000066.1:0-11993 GCA_044228315.1 Bacteroidia bacterium
CCGGCCCGATAAGAAGCAGCGCGCATAAAAATGAAAAGGGCAACCGGTAAACCAGGTGCCCTTTTTAATGATATCCTTTGATGATCGATTACGCTTCAGCAGATGCCGCGTAGGCTTCCGTTGGTGCACAGGTACAAACCAGTACACGGTCTCCGTAGGTGTTGTTAATGCGTGCCACACTTGGCCAGAATTTACGCTCGGCAACGAATGGCAGCGGATAAGCCGCCTCTTCGCGGGAGTATTTATGCTTCCACTCCGATGAGGTGATCACTGCAGCGGTGTGTGGTGCATTCTTTAATACGTTATCCTCCTTATCGGCTTCACCGTTCTCAATGGTAAATACCTCTTTGCGAATACTGATGAGTGCATCGCAGAAACGATCCAGTTCATCTTTGCTTTCGCTTTCGGTAGGTTCGATCATGAGGGTTCCGGCAACCGGGAAAGAAACCGTTGGCGCATGGAATCCATAATCCATCAATCGCTTGGCAATGTCTTCTACTTCCACCCCACTTGCATTTTTGAATGTACGGGTATCCACGATCATCTCATGGGCACAACGTCCTTTGTATCCGGTATACAGTATCTTATAACTTTCTTTCAGGCGGGAGGCAATGTAGTTGGCTTTCAGTATAGCATATTTGGTAGCTTCGGTCAATCCATCTTCGCCCATCATACGAATATACGCGTAGCTGATCAGCAGGATGCTGGCACTGCCCCATGGGGCGGCACTCACCGCATGAATGGCTTTGCTGCCTCCGGTTTTTACTACGGCATGACCCGGCAGAAATGGCACCAGATGCTTGGCCACACAAATCGGACCCATACCCGGGCCTCCGCCTCCGTGAGGAATGCAGAAAGTTTTGTGCAGATTGATATGGTTCACATCGGCACCAATGGTAGCCGGTGAGGTAAGCCCAACCTGCGCATTCATGTTAGCTCCATCCATATATACCTGTCCACCGTAATTATGAATGAGGTCGGTAATTTCCTTGATGGCTGTTTCAAAAATACCATGTGTCGACGGATAGGTTACCATCAGGCAGGCCAGTGAGTCTTTGTATTGCTCTGCCTTGGCCTTGAGGTCAGCAACATCTACGTTCCCGTTCTCATCACATTTGGTCACTACTACTTTCATACCGGCCATTACAGCACTTGCCGGGTTGGTGCCGTGAGCCGATGATGGAATAAGGGCAATGTTACGGTGCGACTGTCCGATGCTTTTCAGGTATTCACGGATAACCAGCAAGCCTGCATATTCACCTTGTGCTCCGGCATTCGGCTGCAGGGATGTACCGGCAAATCCGGTGATGACAGCCAGGTCGTTTTCAAGCTCTGTAAAGATCTGTTTGTATCCTTCGGCTTGTTCGGCCGGACAAAACGGATGCAGTTGATTGAACTCGGGCCAGGTGATCGGGATCATCTCCGCTGTGGCATTCAGCTTCATGGTGCAACTGCCCAAGGAGATCATACTGTGCGCCATGCTGAGGTCCTTACTTTCCAGACGCTTGATATAACGAAGCATCTCATGTTCAGTATGGTAATTTTTAAATACTTCGTATTGCAGGTATTCGGAAGTACGGATAAATTTCACATCCCATTTCAGGTGAACATCTTCAGCGAGTTTATCGATATCCGGCACATGCGATTTGTTGGCTTTGCAGAAGATACCCACAAGTTCTTTTACATCATTCAATGTGGTGGTTTCATCGAATGAAACACCCACATGATAATCATCGTACAGGCGTACATTGATATGAGCGGCCTCGGCAAGCTCTCGAATGGTATCGAAGGTGTAGCGCGTGCGGATACGCAGGGTATCGAAGTAGTCGGTATTCTCTATTTTGTATCCCACACTGGCGATGGCTTCGGCAAACAAACGGGTGAGTCCGTGGGTACGTAAGGCAATGTTTTTTAATCCTTCCGGTCCGTGATATACAGCATACATGGAGGCCATGATGCTCAACAATACTTGAGCGGTGCAAATGTTACTGGTGGCCTTATCGCGGCGGATATGCTGCTCGCGTGTTTGCAGCGCCATACGCAGCGCGCGGTTGCCTTGCGCATCGATACTTACCCCGATGATACGTCCCGGCATACTGCGTTTAAAATCTTCTTTGGTGGCAAGGAAGGCTGCGTGAGGACCTCCGTACCCCATGGGCACACCAAAACGCTGGCTGCTGCCAATAACGATATCGGCACCAAACTCACCGGGAGGCGTAAGAATGGTTAACGAAAGAAGGTCGGCACCTACACATACTTTGGCACCAATGGCATGCACTTTACCTATGAATTCACGGTAATCTTCGATGCTGCCGGTATTGTTGGGATATTGCACGTATGCCCCGAAATAGCTTTCGTCCAGATCGGCGGTTTTATAATCACCGGTCACCATCTCCACACCCAGTGCTTCGCAACGGGTCAGAATCACATCCAGCGTCTGAGGAAACGTATTTTGATCTACAAAGAGCTTATCGCCCAGGTTCTTCGGCTTCAGATCCTGCATCATATGCATGGCTTCGGCAGCAGCTGTACCCTCATCAAGCAATGAGGCATTGGCGATTTCCATACCGGTAAGTTCCACCACCATGGTCTGGAAATTCAAGAGGGCCTCCAAACGTCCCTGAGCAATTTCGGCCTGATACGGGGTGTACTGTGTGTACCATCCCGGATTTTCGGTTATGTTGCGCAGAACTACATTTGGCACATAGGTATTGTAATATCCCATACCAATATAGGATTTGAATACCTTGTTCTTCGAAGCGATCTTACGAAGGTTTTGTAGAAACAAATGTTCATTCATTGCCGGTGGCAGGTTCATTGGCTTTTGCAAACGGATACTGTCGGGGATGGTTTCCGAGATCAGATCATCCACCGAAGCAACGCCGATGACATCAAGCATGGCTTGTGTTTCTTCAGGAGTGGCGCCGGTATGACGGCTTTTAAAATTTTCAGAATATTGTACGTTGATGCGCATGATATAAAAATATTTTTCCGGGTTAGTGAAACGGCGCCGGAAGAGCTGATAGAAGGCGGTAATACGAACCGGATTAACAAGGCTCTTCGGGCCTGAAAACAGGGGGCAAAAGTAAATAAAAAAAGATGCAATATGTCGTTAAAAGAACACGATTTACATCAGAATTTACTGCATACTCTGCATGCATTAATCCCGGAGGTAACGTTTCCCGGAAGAAAAAAACGGGTTCCTTTTCGGTGAAAAGAAGTTAATTCAAAAAGGGGTCTGTCGGGGCTCAGCCCTTGTGCATTTCAGCAAAGTACTTAAAGAACATCGGGATGGTTTCGATGCCCTTGTAGTAATTAAAGATATCGTATTTCTCATTGGGGCTATGCAGGTTGTCGCTATCGAGGCCAAAACCCATGAGCATGCTTTTCAAACCCAGTTCCCGTTCGAACAAGGCTACAATAGGAATACTGCCTCCGCCCCGGGTAGGGATCGGCTTTTTACCAAAGGTGGATTCAATGGCGCGGGCCGCTGCCTGATAGGCCACCGAGTCGGTTGGCGTTACATACGGCTCACCGCCATGATGTGCCACCACACTCACTTTTACATACGGAGGGGCCACTTTTTTGAAATAATCCGAGAATAGTGCAGCAATTTTATCACTGTTCTGGTTCGGAACCAGACGCATACTGATTTTGGCATTGGCTTTTGAAGGAAGTACCGTTTTGGAACCCTCACCGGTATACCCTCCCCAAATACCATTCACTTCCAGTGTCGGACGAGTTCCGGTTCGTTCAAGGGTGGTATATCCCTTTTCTCCCCACTCCACTCCTATTCCCAGATCGGCATTGTACTCGGCCTGATTGAACGGGGCCGCATTCAGATCCTTGCGTTCCGCATCGGTCAGATTGAGCACATCATCATAAAACCCGGGAATGGTAATGTGGTTGTTTTCATCGTGCATGCCGGCGATCATGCGGGCCAGAATGGTAGCCGGATTGGCCACGGCTCCTCCGTATACACCGCTGTGAAGATCCCGGTTCGGACCCACCACTTCCACTTCCATATAGGCTAGTCCGCGCAGTCCCACGTCGATGCTGGGTGTATCCATACTGATCATGGAAGTATCCGAGATCAGAATCACATCGGCTTTGAGGCGCTCCTTATTGGCGGCAACAAAAATACCGAGGTTGGTACTGCCCACTTCTTCTTCGCCTTCAATCATGAACTTCACATTGCAAGCCAGTGTATTGGTTTGCATCATGGTTTCGAAGGCCTTCACATGCATATACATCTGCCCTTTGTCGTCGCAGGCACCACGGGCATAAATTTTCCCGTCTTTTATCTGTGGGTCGAAAGGTGGTGAGTTCCACAGTTCCAGCGGATCGGCAGGCTGCACATCATAATGCCCGTAAACGAGTACGGTAGGCAATGCGGGGTTGATTATTTTTTCTCCGTACACAATGGCATGCCCGGCGGTAGGGCACACTTCCACTTTGTCGGCGCCGGCATCACGCAGCTTCTGAGCCACGGCTTCAGCACAACGCAGGGTGTCGGCATTGTTCTCACTGCGTGCACTTACACTCGGGATACGAAGTAAATCGAGAAGCTCGTTTAAAAAACGGTCTTTATTGGCCTGAATATATTCTGTCTGGGTACTCATACGGTTGGGTTATTTTTTTAAGCAAACAAAACAAGCAAAAAAGATTGATAACCGGAATGATATCGTGTACTTTTGCCAAAATCTTTTTATTACATTCCTATGAACCAACCACAGAAAGAGTCGGGTTTTATTAAATTTACACGCATCCTGGGTATGCTGATGTCGTTCATTTATGTAGTTCTGGGGGTCGGTTTGTTCATGAATCTGTTTCAGATCGGGCTTGAAAACATGCCTTCGAAAGTACTGGGAAGCGGATTGGTTGCCTACGGGGCTTTTCGTTTTTACCGGGCCATGCGGGGCCCTCAGGGTCCACAGCAATAATCGGCTGCTTCCTTGCTCCGGTTTCCTGATTCTGCTGTATATTAGCATTTCCAAACACCATGATTCCTAAGTCCACGGTTGACCAGATCATTAATACTGCCCGTATTGACGAGGTAGTAGGTGACTTTGTGGTGTTGAAAAAGCGGGGGGTGAACCTTATGGCCTGCTGTCCGTTTCACGGTGAAAAAACACCTTCTTTTTCCGTCTCGGTCACCAAGGGCATTTACAAATGCTTCGGGTGCGGACGTGCCGGCAATGCGGTCAACTTCATAATGGAACATGAGAGCATGAACTATGTGGAGGCCTTACGCTTTCTGGCCAAAAAATACAATATCGAAATTGTTGAGGAGAATATAAATCCGGAAGAAGCCAAAGCCCTGAATACGGAACGTGAAAGCATTCATATTGCCCTCAACTTTGCGGCCCGCTATTTTCACAACACATTGCTTGAAACGGAAGAGGGCAAAACCATCGGACTTAGCTATTTTAAAGAACGCGGGTTCCGTACCGAAACCCTGGAGAAGTTTCAGCTGGGCTACAGCCCTGAAGGCAGAACTCATTTCTACGATGCCGCAATCAAAAGCGGCCTCACCCGGGAGTTCATTGTAAAAGCCGGACTGGTAAGCGAACTGGAAAACGGGGATGTGATCGACCGGTACCGCGGACGGGTGATCTTTCCCATTTATAACCTGTCGGGAAAAATTATAGCCTTTGCCGGACGTGTGCTGAAAACCAGTGACCGTACTGCCAAGTACGTGAACTCCCCGGAAACAGCCGTATATCATAAAAGTGAACACCTGTACGGGTTGCATCTGGCAAAAACCAGCATCAAGAAAAACGATATTGTATACCTCGTGGAAGGGT
Organism: Bacteroidia bacterium; assembly: GCA_044228315.1. Taxonomy (GTDB): domain Bacteria; phylum Bacteroidota; class Bacteroidia; order UKL13-3; family UKL13-3; genus CAINMV01. Next base: position 5,808 of record JBGAVF010000066.1, read on the forward strand.
ATACCGATGTGATCACGCTGGTGCAAAGCGGTGTGGAAAATGTGGTGGCCTCATCGGGCACTTCCCTCACCGAACAGCAGATTCGCCTGGTGAGCCGGTTCACCAAAAACATTACGGTATTGTATGACGGAGATCCGGCCGGTATCAAAGCGGCACTCCGTGGTATCGATATGCTATTGTTGGAAGGCATGAATGTGAAAGTGGTGCTGTTTCCCGATAACGATGACCCCGACAGCTATTGCCGGAAAGTGGGCGGCACCGCCTTTGAAGAATACATAGCAGCTCATGCCAAAGATTTTATTGTGTTCAAATCGGAACTGCTCTACGATGAAGTGAAGAACGATGTGGCCCAGCGGGCCGGTGCCATTCACAGCATAGTGGAAAGCATCAGCAAAATCCCCGACCCGATTACACGAAGCCTCTACGCTTCCGAAAGCAGCAAGATCCTGCATGTGGATGAGCAACTGATCCTGAGTGAAATTGTTTCACTCAGGCATTCCAAAAACCGGGAAAATCAGCAGCAGGTGAACGTGCAGTTGCAGCAGGCTCAGGAGATACTGAACAAAGCGGCGCAGGAAGAGAAACTGAACGGCAATGAAAACTATGAAACCGGCCTCATGCGCCTGATCTTAAAATTCGGGAACCTGCCTTACAACGATGAACAAACGGTGATGCAGTTTATGACACACGACCTGGACGACGTAGAAATTGTGATGGACAACCCGGCATTCAATAAAATCCTGGATGTGATACGTGCAGCCGACAACCGCATGATCGATACCGAGCAATTATTTCAGCACGAAGATCCGGAAATCAGTCAGACCGCAATAAATCTTATTTTCGATCAGGACAAATACAAAACCAACGAGCAGTGGCTGACGAAATACGATATCTTCATTGTGACCCCGGAGATGAATTACAAAACCCAGCTTGAGAAACTGTATGCGCATTTAAAGATCGAAAAGATCGGCAAACATTATAAAGCCATACTCGAGGAACTGAAAGATGTAGGCTCACTGCCCGAGAGCGAACAGGAGGCGAAAACCAACGAGATTCAACACCTCTTCTGGAAACTGAAAAAAATTGAATCCGACCTGTCAGTGGTTACCGGAACCACGGTGATGCGGTATGATAAATAGTTTGTGATTATTCACGAACCATCTTCAGGGTATGCATTTCTTCCCCTTCCTGAACACGCAAAATGTACATGCCCCTGGCCAGTGCAGAGGTTTCTAACAGGCTGTTCTCTTTTGTAATGGTTGTATGTATTACTTCGCGCCCTTCCATTGTGGTGAGCACAACTAGAGCCGATGCACTGCTGATACGAATATTCAGTTCATCATGGAAAGGGTTCGGGAAAGCCTGAACCGATGCAGCAGATCCGCTTCGCACAACACCCAACGGAAATTTATTCAGCTGCAGGTTGTCGATCCAGATAGTGGATACGCCCGTGGCATTATTTACATCGGTTGTTGGGGCAATAAATATAGTGGCGCTGTCGGGGATGCCGGTGAAAATAGCATCGTACTGAATCTGGGCTTCGAACGGCTTGTAGGTAGTTTGCGTGGTTGATTGGGTGAAGATACCGGCACCTACCAGCGTTCCGTTTTTGAACATATACACAGCAACGCTTCCTTCATCGGTCCCCTTCCGGGTGAATTTGAGGTAGCCGCTGAGCGACACATACCGCTCACTCACAGCAAAGGTTGGTGTCATATCGGGTGAGAACGCTGCATCGATGTTGTTTCCGCTTACAAGGCCGCCGGGAAGTATGGTTCCAAACAAATCTACATTGTGTGCTTTCACCGCGTAGGTGCCATTTTGTGCATCGGTAGTACGTTCACAGCTGATGCTGTCGATCCCGAATTGTGCCATAATCTGATTGCTGCTTACCCAGCCAAGCGGTTCATAAACCGTAGTGGAGGTCCAGTTCTCATAGCTGTAATTCGGGAATGCGGGTTGCAGAGCGTTCTTATAATATCCGCGGATATTGTCCACAATGAGCCAGCTGGCAGGCTGTGGTGAATCGAAAGAAGTATTTGAAATGCCCACGAACAGTATTTGCGGAAGTACCGAAGTGTCGATAGGTAGCATAGGAATTGAGATTTCAACCCAGGCACCGGTGGTTCCGGTGGTGATGAAAAAATCACCTGAACGCACTACTGTGGTATCATTTTGCTGCTCCACGTGAATAATAGCCGTATCGGCATTATCAATATTGTATTTAACCCAGATCTTAACCGTGTCAAGTTTGCTGGTGTAGGGATATCCGCTTCCAAAATTTCCCGACAGCGAAAGCACGCCTTGCTGGGAATTCGGGTCGGTAAGATCCGTTTCAAGTTTTACGGCATAGGCACCGGCTTGTCCGCCTGTAACTTTAGTTACTTTACCCATGGCGGACCATACATCAATTTTATTATTAGTATTTGAATTCCAGTTTTCAAAATTCGCATTCGGAACCTGGGCAAAGGATACAATGGAAAAGGCGGTAAGAATCAGAAACGTAAAGATATTTTTCATGGGTATTCCGTGGGGTTAAAATCGTTAGACGTAAACGAATATAGTTTGGTTGGATGCTGAAAGCAAAAATAATTATTCAGGGCTAATTGCCTTTACAATTTTAACGCATTGTATCGCTTCCTTCACATCGTGCACACGCAGGATGGAAGCCCCTTTTACAAGGGCAATCGTATTGGCTACAGAAGTTCCGTTTAGTGCCTCATCGGTATCCACGTTGAGCAGCCTGCGCAGCATTTGCTTGCGGGAAATACCCACCAGAACAGGCTTTTGCAGTTGTGTAAACAGAGGTAACTTGCCGAGCAGCGTATAATTCTGCTCCATGGTTTTAGCAAAGCCGAACCCGGGATCGATAATGATATCATGAAGTTTATACTCCCGGGCCTGATGCAGTTTCTGAATAAAATAATCAACAATATCCATCACCACGTCGGTATACTGCGTGAGAGATGACATGGTTTGCGGATTACCGCGTTTGTGCATCATGATATACGGGACCTGTTTTTGAGCCACCAGCTGCATCATTTCAACATCATCCTCACCGGCTGAAATATCATTTACCATGCAGGCCCCCTCTTCCAGGGCTGCATTTGCTACGTTGCTGCGAAACGTATCCACCGATATCCGTGCATCGGGAAACGCTTTCATTATTGCTTTCACGGCCCCGGTCACCCTGCGGCACTCCTCCTCTTCGTCAACAGGTGTTGCGCCGGGACGGGTAGAATATCCGCCAACATCCAGCAAGGAAGCGCCCTCCATCAACATGGTTTCGCAGGTTCTGATGATCTCGGTGGCATTGGTCTTCCGGCTTCCTGAATAGAAGGAATCCGGGGTGATGTTCACAATTCCCATCACCACCGGCACTGAAAGATCCAATAATTTTCCGTTGCAACGAAGAAACATTATACGTCTGTTTTTTCTGGTTCAGGAGTGGTTGTTTTAACCCGTGTACCTTCGTACAGTTCGTACTCCAGGTTGCGGCACTCAATGGTGGCATTGTAGAATTCAATACGGCGCGAGGCTTTTAAACCGATCTTTTTTGCCAGTTCCCTGTTACCTGTAAAGATATATCCGTATTTACCCCTGCATTTCTTTTTGAAAAAATCACCAATCTCTTTATACAGCACTTCAAGGTCCTTCTCCTCACCTACACGCAATCCGTAAGGTGGATTCAGAATTACGATACCGGGCCCCTCGGGAACAATGGTTTCTTCAAATTTACATTCATCAAATTCAATAAACTGATCCACGCCGGCTGTTTGGGCGTTACGGTGTGCATTTTCGATGGCCTCGGCACTGAAATCGGTGGCAATGATCTTCCCCTTCACAGTACGGATAACACTTTTGCGGGCTGCTTCACGCACCGACTGGTAGAAGGCTTCATCAAAACCTTTAAAATGCATAAAGCTGTAATTGGCCCGCAACAAACCGTTGGCCCGGTTGGTTGCCATGAGGGCGGCTTCAATGGCAAGTGTTCCGGCACCGCACATAGGGTTTATGAAATGCTGGTCGTGCTTCCATTGGGTACTGTAGATGATCGAGGCGGCAAGACTTTCACCCAAAGGAGCTACAAAACTAATTTTACGGTATCCGTGTTTTGAGAGGCTTTCTCCGCTGGTGTCAAGATATACCGTGGCGCTTTCCTGCATCCAATATACATACACCACGGCTTCTTTTCCAAAATTATTGGTGTCGAGCCGGGGTAATCCTTTGCTTTTAAAACGATCGTTGATAGCATCCTTTACCAGCAAATTGGTATACATCGAATTGTCGATGTCGTGGTGACGGGTTACCGATTGAATGGTAAGTGATTTTTCTTCCAGCAGATATTCCTCCCAGGGTATTTCATTGCATTGCTTGTACACATCATCTTTGGTAGCTACCTCGAACTGATGCAGCTGAAACAAAACCTTTGCGGCGGTTCTCAGGTGAAAATTAAGGCGAATACAATCCTGCATGCTTCCCCGGGTACTTACCCCCGACGGGGTCACATCAAGCACCTCAAAGCCCAATGCTTCAACCTCCCCTTTCAGGTATGACTGGCATTTATTGGGACAGGTAATAAAAATTTCAGAATGAAGCAGTGCCTTTGACATACTGCAAAGATTCACAATTTAACGGGAATACAACAATTCCCGGTTTAAAAGTACAGGAAGGAATCTTGTTTTATGCCCTACTTAGTACGCACGGGCAAAAACCACGCGTTGCCTGCTTGGTTTCCCGGAATAAAAGCAGGTACCGTCTTCCAGCGTATTGTTCAGCGGAATGCAGCGTATGGTGGCTTTATACTCTTCCTTTATTTTCTCTTCGGTATCTCCGGAGCCATCCCAATGGGCCAGTGCAAATCCACCTTCTTCCATCACTTGTTCAAATTCTGCTTTAGAATTCACCACTTTGGTGCGGTTTTCCTTGTATTCACGGGCCCGTGACAGCAGGTTATTCTGAATTTCCTCAAGCATTCGGGCAATGGTATTTTCCAGGCCTTCCATGGCTACACTTTGCTTCTCACGGGTATCGCGTCGGGCCATTTCAACGGTACCGTTTTGCAGGTCACGCATGCCTATAGCCAGTCGAACCGGAACGCCTTTGAGTTCCCATTCGGCGAATTTAAACCCTGGTTTTTCCGTATCGCGGTTATCATACTTCACGCGTATTCCTTTTGATTCAAGAGTAGTTTTAATTTCCTGCACCCTGCCTGAAATGGTATCCAGATCTTCTTTGCTTCTGAAGATCGGAACGATCACCACCTGAAATGGAGCCAGGCGAGGAGGCAATACCAGCCCGTCATCATCGCTGTGGGTCATGATTAGAGCACCCATCAGCCGTGTACTCACACCCCAGCTGGTGGCCCATACATATTCCTGTTTACCTTCACGGCTCATGAATTTTACTTCGAACGCTTTGGCGAAATTCTGGCCCAGAAAATGCGATGTGCCGGCCTGTAAGGCTTTGCCATCCTGCATCATGGCTTCAATACAATAAGTCTCTTCGGCGCCTGCAAATCGTTCATTTTCCGTTTTCACCCCTTTTATCACCGGCATAGCCATAATATTCTCCGCGAAATCCGCGTATACATCAAGCATCTGACGGGTTTCGGTGAGTGCTTCTTCCGAAGTGGCATGGGCGGTATGGCCTTCCTGCCACAGGAATTCAGCTGTGCGCAGGAATAAACGTGTTCGCATCTCCCAGCGCACCACATTGGCCCACTGGTTAATTAATATTGGCAGGTCGCGGTGACTCTGAATCCACCCTTTATAGGTATTCCAGATAATGGCCTCACTGGTAGGCCGCACCACCAGCTCCTCTGTAAGCTTAGCCTCCGGGTCAACAATCAGCTTGCCCTTGTTGTCAGGGTCTGATTTCAGCCGGTAATGGGTCACCACCGCACATTCTTTGGCAAATCCCTCGGCATTTTTTTCTTCAGCTTCAAACAGGCTTTTCGGCACAAACAACGGGAAATAGGCATTGGAATGGCCCGTAGCTTTAAATCGACGGTCAAGATCCTGTTGCATCAGTTCCCAAATGGCATAACCATACGGCTTAATCACCATACAGCCCTTTACGGCTGAATGTTGCGCCATTTCAGCAGCATCCACAATATAATTGTACCACTCCGAATAATTTTCGCTTCTTTTTACTTTTTTAAATTCACTCATATTAACAGATCAT
>JBGAVF010000067.1:0-11888 GCA_044228315.1 Bacteroidia bacterium
ATGAAAAAAAATAACATAGAACACAATCCGCGGAGAGGTACAATACAGTATTTCAACACTGAAGTATACTCGTTTCATATCAGGGCCTTTACAACCCTGTTCATTTTTTCGTTGATCATGATGGTAACCGCCTGCAACCGCACTGCGGATGGAAATGCAGAAACCGCCGGAAGCGACGAATATTATACCTGCTCCATGGATCCTCAGGTAATATCGGCACATGATGGCATGTGTCCCATTTGCCATATGAAGCTGATAAAAGTAAAGAAGAATCAGCTGGGTTCCGGACAAATTCAACTCAGCAAACAACAGATCAAACTTGCGAATATTACGTATGATACGGCCCGGATTCAGGAGATGACAAAGGATATTACACTCACCGGGAAAGTGACAGTGGATCAGAACCGGGTATCAGCCATCAGTGCCCGGGTGCAGGGCCGCATTGAAAAGCTGTATGTGAAAACAGTTGGCGACTACCTGCATGCGGGCGATATTCTTTATACCATTTACAGTGAGGAATTGATTGCTGCACAGTCGGAATATATCACGGCCCTTTCCAAACCGGAAACGATGCAACGGTTCGTGGAAGCGGCTTCACGAAAACTAACCCTACTGGGCATGGATGAGCAGCTGCTTCGCAAGCTGAAAGAAACGAAACAGGTACTTATTCAGGTACCGGTTTATTCCGGTTCCGAAGGATTTATAACGGAAATACCAGTAACCGAAGGCGGGTATGTAACTACCGGAACCACCGTGCTCCGGCTGGCATCACTTGCTTCCTTATGGGTGGAGGCACAGGTATATCTGCCGTATCTTGCCTATTTAAAAGAAGGAACCGAAGCCGACTTCTTTATTCCATCGGCCGGTGAAACCCCTTTTAAAGGACAGGTCATTTTCATTGATCCGCAGGTGCAGTCACCCAACCGGTATGTGCTGGCCCGGTTCCGAATGGTATCTCCATCCGCCGAAATCAAACCCGGTATGATGGCCCATATCATACTTCAGACAGAAAAGAAAAACGCATTGGTACTTCCCCTCGATGCCATTTTGCAAAACAGTCACGGTGCGAATGTGTGGATACGAAAAGGGGGGGGCATATTTGAGAACCGGGGGGTTGAAACCGGAATGCAAAACAACCGTCAGATTGAGATCACCCGCGGACTGGAGGCAGGAGAGGTGGCCGTAATCACAGGAACGTATCTGCTCAATAGCGAATACGTTTTCAAAAGAGGTTCCAACCTGGCAGAATAACACATAAACCAAAAGAGTAAAACCCAATTTTAAAACCAATATTTTATGACTAAGAATTTCATCATCAGCATGGCTCTGGCCACCACCCTGTTCACAGTTTCATGTAACAATGCAACCACAAAAGAGGCGCCGAAAACAGAAGACAATGCCGGCAAATCACAAACGCAGCAAGCATCCGGCGCATTTAATCTGGACACAACCAAATTACAACCGGGACAGATTTTTTTCCAATGTGATATGCACCCTGAAGTACTTTCGGAGAAACAGGCACCTTGTCCGAAATGCGATATGGACCTCACAGAGATCACCAAGAAATAAAACCGATAATCATGGTTGAAAAACTCATTTCGTTTTCATTGCGTAACCGGTTGCTGGTACTTTTACTGGCACTGGGTGTATTTATTTGGGGCATTTATGAAGTGCGCAGTAACCCGGTCGATGCCATTCCGGATTTGTCGGAGAATCAGGTCATTGTTTTTACGGAATGGATGGGACGAAGCCCTCAGGTCATTGAAGATCAGGTAACCTATCCGCTGGTGGCCAATCTTCAGGGTATACCCAAACTTAAAAATATCAGGGGTGCATCCATGTTCGGAATGAGTTTCGTGTATCTGGTTTTTGAGGATAACACCGACATTTACTGGGCCCGAACCCGTGTTACGGAAAGGCTCAACTTTGCTCAAAAACTATTGCCGGAAGGAATCACACCTACGCTGGGTCCCGACGGAACCGGCGTAGGTCATATCTTCTGGTATTCACTCAATGCCAAAGGGTATGACCTAGGCGAGCAGCGGGCTATTCAGGACTGGTATATAAAATTTGCCCTGCAAACGGTTCCTGGCGTGAGTGAGGTAGCCTCTTTCGGAGGATTTCAGAAACAGTATCAGATCGTGATCGATCCGGTTAAGTTGAATTATTATAATCTTTCGATGATGGATGTACTGAAAGCGGTGAAGTCAAACAACAACGATGTGGGCGGACGAAAATTTGAGATGAGTGATATGGCCTATATAGTGCGTGGACTTGGCTATATTAAATCCATACCGGAGATTGAAAACATTCCGGTAAGCACCACTAACAACATTCCGGTTCGTATTAAGGATGTGGGTTCGGTGCAGATGGGTGGTGACATACGGTATGGCATATTCGATGCCAACGGAGAAGGGGAACGTGTGGGGGGTATTGTGGTGATGCGCTACGGTGAAAATGCCAATGAAGTAATTCAGCGGGTAAAGGCAAAAATGGATGAAGTAAAGAAAGGGCTGCCCGAGGGAATTGAATTCAGTATTGATTACGACCGGAGCGGATTAATTCAGGAGGCGATGGATGCGGTAAAAGGAACCCTGCTCGAAGTATTCATCAGTGTATCGCTGGTGATTCTCATCTTTCTGTTTCACGGGCGCAGCGCCCTGATCATCCTTATTCAGATCCCGATTTCTGTGGCGGCCGGTTTTATTCTGCTGAACTACTTTGGTTTTTCATCCAATATTATGTCGCTCACCGGTATCGCCCTGGCAATAGGCGTAATTGTGGATGATGGTATTGTGATGGTGGAAAATGCGTACCGGCACCTGAGTGAAGCCGAGCAAAAACTGCCCGTGTGAAGCGAACAGGAATGATTTGAAGAAAAACAGTGCGGTGATTATTCGGAAACGAATTTGTACCCCACACCTTTTATGGTGGTGATATAATCGTCGCCGATCTTTTCACGAATTTTCCGGATATGTACGTCAACCGTGCGCTCACCTACATATACCTCATTGCCCCATACACGGGCCAACACATCATCACGGCTGAACACACGACCGGGAGCACTGGCCAGCAGGTACAGCAGCTCAAATTCCTTTTTCGGCAAATGAATTTCCTTGCCTTCCTTATACACTACATACCCTTCCCGGTCAATAGAAAAAATGCCGGTGTTCAGATTCGGAAGATCGAGCGGCTTGGAATAACGTTTAATAATGGCCTTTAACCGGGTGCTCAGTGCTGCCGGTTTAATGGGCTTGGAAATATAATCCTCGGCTCCCAGCTCAAATCCCTGTACTTCACTGTACTCTTCATTGCGGGCGGTGAGAAACACAAAAGGAATGTTTTTTAACAGTTCACTGTGTTTCACCTTTTTACAAACCTGAAATCCATCCATATCCGGCATCATGAGGTCGTGAAGGATCAGGTCGGGCTTTTGCCGAACGGCCAGTTCAAAGGTTTCGGTACTTTTTGTGGTAACCACCACCTCAAATCCATTGCGCTCCAGATTGAATTTTATTATTTCAAGAATATCCGGATCATCATCAGCAACCAGTATTTTATATCTTTTATTCATACACTACAAAACTGCTATAAGGATGCTAAGTAACTGTTACAGCAATGTTAATGAATTATTATCAATACGGTATTTACATAAAAAAACCCCGAACGTTATGTCCGGGGCTTTCTTAGTGTAAGTCATACAAAGGGAAGATATTAATATCTCTTATTGTAGCCTCCGTTTCCACCATCACGGTTAAAACGATTACCACCACCGCTACGGTTTCCACCGCCGCTGCTCTTGTAATCGTCCGTGCGTGGACGGGCTTCATTCACGCTGAGGGTTTTTTCCATCATAACATACCCGTTAAGTTTGTCGATGGCTTCTTTCGCCTGATCGTCGTTAGGCATTTCAACGAAACCGAATCCACGGCTGCGTCCGCTAACTTTGTCCATAATAATACGGGCTGATGATACTTCGCCAAATGTTTCAAATACTTCGCGTAATTGATCGTCGCTGGCTTTAAAATTGATGTTTGCTACGTAAATATTCATATTTACAAAAAATAAAAAATAAAAAATTAAAAAATTAAAATGCACATATGTTCTGCCGGATGCGAATTAGACGAGGAAAATAAACGATAGGGAAATGAATACTGAGGAAGGATTAATTTACAATACGATACTTTTTAAATCTAATCCACTTAAGACGTGGATATGTATATGCAAAGATAGAAGAAATATCCGGATTACCAAACTAATTTATAAACTGTGGCAAATGCGATCACGCGGTATACACCGGGGATTCTATTCTTTTACCAGTTTGTATGAATACCCGGATTCGGTACTGAGAATATAAATACCGGGAGCCCAGTTACTGCAATCGAGTTCAGCACCGGTTGTTACCGAAGTGCTTAACAGGCATTGCCCCAGCGTGTTATATACATGCAGCACCTGTGTGCCCGGCAGCGGCAGTTGAATACGGGCCAGGGTATGCACCGGATTCGGATACAGTTGCATACCTTGCATTGAAGTGGTGTGATGTATGCCACTTGCAGCTTCTACCGTAATGAGCTGATTCTGAATAATGGTATCGGTCACCGTTCCGTTACCTGCTATTAAGCGCACGGTATATTTTCCGGGTTGTGAATAGATATGCACCGGATCGGATTGCGAAGAATTGCTTCCATCACCAAAATCCCAGGTGGTAGTGGTTGCCGCAGGAACCGCATCGTAAAATACCGAGAGGTTTTTGAACTTCACACTGTGGTTTTGCTTTATCAGCAATGAATCAGCTTTGAAATTGGCGAAGCCCCATCCCCACGGAATGCCATTAACTTTAGCCTGCTGGGTATATTCCTGAAAGTACTGATTCGCGAGGTCGGCATCATGGATCACCAGTGTATTTTCATCATTCTTGGTATCGGCACTGGTGCTCCAGTTGTGCGAACCGGTAACCACCTGCGGGTCGGAGTAATAGTTGTTGGCGTCAACCACTACCAGTTTATGATGCAGCAAACCGGCCCCTGAATACTTCAGTAGTTTTGCGCCCATCACGGCTTTCATATCCATAAATCCGGCTGATCCGTTGGCTGTATCATCCACCATACCGGAAGCAACGGCACCTGCAGTTACACGGCCGGCAATAGCCTGTGCCACATCGCGGCGGGTAAAGGTCAGTATCTGAAAAAACAAATCGTTGTCGGCCGATTTTATAGAACTGATAATTTGCTGGGTAACATTGTCGCTCGGACTGAAATACTGTTCAACCTGTTTTCCACCGATGACGAACTGATGTGGGGTGTTGTTGGTTTTGAATTGTCCGAACCGCGCATTGGCTGCGTTCGGGGTAAGGCCCGTGCTGCCAAACATCTCTTCAAACTCCAGTGTATATGCCTTGGCCAACGTTTGATCCTGCACAATTACCTGGTTGTTGGCATCCAGATTTATTTGTGCCCCCGTCCAGTTGGTACTTCCTGTGAGCACGTATGCGTCATTCGGATTGGTGCTGCCTGCATCAATGATCACGAACTTATTGTGCATAATGGTATAACTGGAACCTTGGGGGCTGGCAATTTTTCCAATTGACGCATGGAGTGTGTTTACACCCAGACTTGCAGTACTGCCATCGTACACCACCCGCACTTTTACGCCCCGATTGTAAGCATCGTTAACCGCTGTGGTTATATCGCTCAGGGCGTTGTTATTCCAGTTGTACATGGCAATATCAATCGAATATTTAGCTCTGTTTATGTACGCAATCACCGAGTCATCAATGCCCTGATTGGCGAAAACAGCATTCGTAAAAGTGGCTTCCGTAGTGCGCACATCGCGGGTAAATAATACTTTTATCATACCTGAAGAGAGCGATGCCGTAGCCATTACCACCGGTTGGGTTACCGATGAGTCGCCGGAAGGCAACAGGGTTACACCCTTCACATAGTAAATGGTGGCCGGTTGCAGTCCGGTAATTTTTAGGGAATGATTCAGCACCTTAGTCGTGTCGGATGCTGATCCCAGTTCAAGGGCCGGCGTTATTCCGTAGCGCAGCACGGTTGAACCGGCAAATTTTGTATTGAACAGCACATCGAAACTATAAGGGGTAATATTTTTCTGTGAAAGAATACTTGTGATTTTGGGACCGTTATCGAGGTCGAAGTCGGCATAGGCACGGGGCAGCAGCTGGTATCCGGTGGTGGGTACCGATGCGGAGAACTGACTCATCACCCCGGTGATATCGCAGATGGATGAAGGGATCTGTTTGCCGGCAATATCGGTTCCGGGCAATATACGTATTGCAGTAGCCGTATTGTTATCGAGTTTATAGTTATTACCGCTGGTGCCTGCCGAAAAGGTACCGGTGCCGGTTACGGTTACTCCCTTCACTTTTACGAGCATTCCTTCATACGCCTCGTTAAAGGCAGCAGCGCTGCTGAGTTCAATTGCGGCCGGTAGCGGGTTGCCGTTGCTGATGACGGTTACTGATGCTACCGGATCCAGTTCCAGCAGATTGTTGTATAATTTGGTGGTGCCGGTAACTTCAATACTGTCGCCCAAGTTCACCGATTGCATAAGGGCTGCCGAATAGGCGGCGAGTCCGCCGGTCCCGTCCTGAAAATAGCGTATGGCTACTCCGAATTCACTTCCGTGAGTCACTATACCACGTACAGTAACCTGTGTGCCGGCAGCGGCACTTCGGGCTGCACTTATTGTTATTACCTGGGAACGGGAAGTAAATGCCACCAACAGGCAAAGGAAGGAGGCAAGCATTTTTATGCGTATCATAGTAGAATAGAATGTTTGCGAAAGTCGGAGAAAAAAAGGATTCTTTGGTATGTTGTATATTAAATTAACGAAGGCGGTCGATGCTGCGCACCAGGTCTTCATCTTTCTTTATAAAAAAATAGGCGCAGATATACAGTATGGCAGCAATGCCCAGCACATAGGCTCCGAATCCGAAATGATATTCACTGTAATTGGCGGTAAAGATGGCATATACCGGAAATAAAAAAGAAAGCACGGTGCCCAGAAACAGATACCAGCAGAACTTCATCTGCTCTTTGCGGTTTTTATAGCTGAATATGGTGAACAGGGTAAAACCCAATAAGGCAAACTGAATTATGATATGAATGAGGTTGGTATGGATCTCGTGGGTGGTAATATTTTCATGTTGCCAGGCGGTATAGCGTACCGTTGAACTCTCAAGTTGTGCGGTGTAAAATTGTGCGGTGTAAAAGCTGACTTTAAAAAGCAACACATGAAGAAGACCGGCTACCAGAAGGAAAACACTTTGAATGCGCTGTATCATAGGTAGGCAAAGATACTAAGATTTCGGGCGAAAGCAGGGCATCAACATCCGGTGAAACATATTAATTTTCGAAGCGGAGGTGCTTCACGGTAAGGCCGTTATGTATCAGTTGGTTGAGTGATGAGATGCCGATACGCAGATGTTCTTCCACAAAAGTATTGGTAACCCGTGCATCGCTGGCTTCTGTTTTAACGCCTTCGGGGGTCATGGGCTGATCGCTCACCAGCAGCAGGGCTCCGGCGGGAATATGGTTGTAGAAGGCAGTGGTGAAGATGGTGGCCGTTTCCATATCCGTGGCCATGCAGCGGATTCTGCGGAAATAATTTTTCGTGTCTTCATCGTGCTCCCACACGCGCCGGTTGGTGGTGTATACGGTGCCGGTCCAGTAATCTTTGTTCAGCTCCCGTATTGTGGTACTCACCGCTTTCTGCAGAGCAAATGAAGGCAGGGCAGGCACTTCGGGCGGAAAATAGTCGTTGCTGGTTCCTTCCCCGCGAATGGCAGCAATGGGCAGAATATAATTGCCTATACCGGGTTCTTCCTTCAGGCTGCCGCATTTGCCCAGGAACAGAACCGCCTTGGGTGATACGGCACTCAGCAGGTCCATAATGGTGGCTGCGTTGGCACTTCCCATACCAAAATTGATAATGGTAATACCGTTCGCAGTTGCATTGCGCATGGCCCTGTCTTCACCTTTCACCTTCACACCGTGCATCTCGGCAAACAGGGTAACGTAATTATTAAAATTGGTGAGTAATATATACTTACTGAACTCCTCAATGGCAGTACCAGTGTAGCGTGGCAACCAGTTCTCAACAATGCTTGCTTTATCTTTCATCATACGGTTTGTTTTCTGTTTTACGGATGGAAAAGGCAAAAATAACGTCGTGTTGCGATATTCCGCTTACTACCCGCACGAATTCTTATTTTTGCAAAAATAAAAAGCGTGCCGGCACTCGAGAAGATCTCCCATTCATCCTGGATTCAGCAGTTGTACCCTTCCTGCACCTGGACCATGCCGGCCCGTGAAGCACCTGCTGTGTACCTTACCTTCGACGACGGTCCGATTCCGGAAGTGACCCCCTGGGTGCTCGACACCCTGGATGCCTTCAACGCAAAAGCCACATTTTTTTGTATTGGTGAAAACGTGAAACGCAATCCCGGCATATTACAGCAAATACAAGAGAAAGGCCACGCCGTGGGCAATCACACACATACACATTGCAATGGATGGAAAACAGGGTATAAAACCTACCTTGAAAATGTAGATGCCTGCGGAGACGTTTTTTCATCCGCGTTATTCCGTCCACCTTATGGTAAATTAAAACCGTTGCAATTGCGTGCACTCCGTAAAAAATATAAGATCATTATGTGGAGCCACCTTACCGGTGATTATCAGCAGAACCTCGACGTATCAAAAGCCATGGATGATATGCAACGCAACGCCGGCAACGGCAGCATCATCGTTTTTCACGACAGCCTGAAAGCTGAAAACAATCTGCGCAAACTGCTGCCACTAACCCTTCAATACTTTGCCTCCCGGGGCTATCAGTTCCATTCAATTCTTCCTGATCTCATTTAACCATGCTAACAATTTTCGGATATAGTGTTTTTCTTGTGCTTCTGTATTTTGTAGTGCTGCTTTTTATCCTCTTCAATGCATTTATTGGATATGCAAAAAAGAATAAACGACAAGCCCTTACCGCTGACCTCCCGAAAGTATCGGTGCTTGTGGCAGCCCGGAACGAGGAACAAAACATACAACGTTGCCTTGAATCATTACACAAACTGTCGTACCCGAAAGACAAGCTTGAAATTATAATTGGCAATGATGAGAGCACGGATAATACCGTGAAGGTGGTCGATGATTTCATCCGGAACAAGAAGCAATTTTCGTTTTATAATATTACCATTAAACTCGGAAAGGCAAAAGGAAAGGCCAACGTACTGGCGCATCTGGCTCGTATTGCTACCGGTGATTTTCTGTTCATCACCGATGCCGATATAGCTGTTCCGGAAGACTGGATACAGAACCTGCTCCCGCATTTTGAAAAGGATACAGCCATTGTTTCAGCCACAACTTATGTGGAAGGGAAAACCTTGTTTGAAAAAATGCAGTCGCTCGACTGGATCTATTTTAACGGCATACTGAATAGTTTTGCCAATGCCAATATTCCCTGCACCGGTGTCGGGAATAATATGGCAATACGGCGTGATGCTTATCTGGCATTGGGTGGCTACGAGAATATTGATTTCTCCATTACGGAAGACTTTAAACTTTTCGATGCCTTTCGGAAGGCCGGGTACGGGTGGAAGAATATTTTAAATGCATCCACCCTGAATGTTTCTTTGCCGGTGAAAAATTTCAATGCGCTGATGCAACAACGCCGGCGCTGGATCACCGGTGCCATGGAATTGCCATGGTACTGGAAAATTTCATTCATCATTTTCGGGTTTTTCAGTCCGGCCCTGATCGCCTTGCTGGCCTTTGCGCCACAGGTCGGTTTGTTGCTCTGGTTTATCCGTCTATTTCTGGAGGGGATCTTTATGTCGGTTACGGCTGCACGTATCAACCGGGTTGAAAATCTGGGAAGTTATCTATGGTATCAGTTGTATGCATTGGTGATGCCGTTTTTCTACCTGTATCATTTTCTGAAAAGAGACCCCAACGAGTGGAAGGGTCGTATGTATTCCTGAAGCATATTAAAAAAGAAAGCCCCGGCACAAACGTGCGGGGGCTTTCTGCATAAATTCAGTCGGAATTATTTGCCTTGTTTTGATTGTTCAACATCGGTTGTCGGGCAATCGGTTTTGATGTTCGGGTTGGCACCGCGGGTTTTGTCAACCGAATGGCGTGATACCTGTTTTATGGTTCTGCCTTTTGTATTCGGGGCTTCATAGTTGGCCGGGCGGGCGGTTTCCTTATCTACCGATGGTTCATCGTTTGTGATGTTGGTGTTGGCTCCACGCATCTTACCGGCTTCCTTGCGCGATACCTGCATTTGTTTTACCTTGCTGTAGGATGGGCGAACCTTTTCTACATCGGCAGCAGGTACATCCGATTTGATGTTGGTGTTGGCACCCCGGGTTTTTACTACGGCCTTGCGTGACAGGTTAGAAACATTGGCACCACGGGTGGCTGATACGGTGAAGCCGGCCGGTTTGGCCATTTCCACGTCGGTAGTAGGTTCATCCACTTTTATTTGCGGATTGGCACCACGTTGTTTTTCGTGTTTGCTGGCTTTTACATCGATAGAATACGAAGGTTTGTTCTGAGCCATGGCGTTTCCAAAGATAAGCGCGGCTGTTGCGAGGGTTAAAATGAACTTTTTCATGATTTGGGTTGGTTTAATGTTGTTTGAATGTGTTTACATAAGGTTCATGTCCCAATTCACACCCGGGTAAATAAAAGCAACCTTAAATGCCCTGAAGCACGGATAAAACATACCATAAACCACGCAGAAAATCCGGTTTTTTGGAGGAATAAGGGTTACTTTGTAATCCTTCCGAAACGAAAAACAATGACCCCGGACTCCCCTTTTACCCATTTTATAACGGATATGGCGCCCGGAATTCCTTTTCTGGTGGCACAAAGTGTGTTTCTGGGTTGCCTGTTGTTCATGTTCCTGCTTACACTGCTGCAGTTCAGCAGCAACTATGCAAGGGGTTACCTGTATTATGCACTCTTTATTCTGAGTTCATTCTTCGTATTCTTCGGAGCGTTCGAACATTTTTCTGAAATTCAGTTTCTGCCGTTTTCATTACTGCCGCTGGCTTTTTTACAGGACCCAATAACGGCAGTGGCACTGATCTTCTATCTGCTTTTTGTTTCCTGTTTTCTGGAAGTAAAAAAGCTGCAGCCCCTTTTTCAGCGGTTTATTGAACGCTCGGTTTGGCTACTTACCGCAATTTTAGTGTGCGACCTGATCACGGATTTTTTATGGCCGGAAGTTTTTAACGGACCCTTTTTCCGGTGGTCAGTAAGGGCAATTCAGGCGGGTGTACTGATCACCTCTCTGGTGCTTGTTTATTTCAATCCGAACCGGCTTTCGCGTTTTATAAGCATCGGAACCTGGTGTGTTGTGCTGGGGCTGGGCAGTGCCGGTGTGCTGACGGTATTACCCTCCATGCAGTCACCGCCCTTCCTTCTTCCCTTACACCTGGCTGAAGCCGGAGTGCTGCTTGAAATACTGTGTTTTTCGGTAGGCATGGGGCACAAAAGCCGGGAAACAGAAAAAGAAAAGGAGCAGGCACAACAGCAGCTTATCGATCAGTTGCGCGAAAACCATAACCTGCAGGTGAAGATGAAGGAAGAGCTGGAAATGCAGGTGAAGAACCGCACCGATGAAATTGTGAGGGTGAATAAAATGGTGGATGCACAACGGTTCCATCAGATGCGATCGGAACTGGAAAAACGAATAGTAGAAACGGAGATGGCTGCCTTACGTGCCCAGATGAATCCCCATTTTATTTTCAATTGTCTCAACTCCATCAACCGCTTTATTCTGCTCAACGAGCAGGAAACAGCCTCGGATTATCTTACCAAGTTTTCACGTCTCATCCGCATGGTGCTCGACAACTC
>JBGAVF010000068.1:0-11884 GCA_044228315.1 Bacteroidia bacterium
TGGACCTACGGTGATAACAGCAGCGTTGATACAACCAATTCACTCAGCCGCACACACACCTATAACAATTATGGCACATACAACATTTGTCTGAATGTAAAGAAATTTTATACTGCGGGTGGAACCCTTTGCCACGATACTACAATTTGCCGTTCGGTAACGGTTGCTCCTTGCAGCAATTGCACCTTTGGAAATGTGGGATTCAACTTCTCGATTAACTGCAGCACTAAAGTGGTTACTTACAATGCATTTAATTCCGACAGTACCGGTACCTATAAATATACCTGGGGTTTTGGCGATGCAACCTACGATTCTTCGAATGCAATGACCAAAGCACATACCTATTCAGCCACCGGCACCTATAATGCTTGTTTGAAAATTTCGAAATATCTGAATGGCGCCATTTGTAAAGACACGGTTATATGCAAATCGGTGGTAGTGCCAACCTGTTCTACCGGTTGTACAGTAAATGCCTACTGGTACCCAACTGTTAATTGCAGAACACTTACTGCCACTTCGCTGATCTTATCCGACACCACTGCATTGTATACGTATTTCTGGAAATTCGACAGTACGCATACCGCAACTACCAAGAACGCTACATATACCTTCCCGGCCAACGGCACATATAATGTATGCCTCACCATTAAAAGGTATGCCGGCACCAATACAAGTACCCCTTGCGGTGATACTACCATTTGTCGTACCATTGTGATCAATTGCACTACCAGCAGCCCTTGCGGGGTAAATGCCTACTGGTATCCAACCGTAAATTGCCGTACCCTTACCGCTACTTCACTGATCCTGTCGGATACGAATGCCCTGTATTCATACCTGTGGCGCTTCGACAGCACTCATACCGCAAGCACCAAGAATGCAACATTTACATTCCCTGCCAATGGCACGTATAACGTATGCCTCACCATTAAACGGTATTCAAGCCCGAATACCGGAACACCATGTGGCGATACTACCATTTGCCGTACCGTAGTAATTAACTGTAACACAAACACCGGATGTTCTATTTACGGATATTTCGGTTATACAGTAGCCTGCCCTCAACGCAACGTTAGCTTCCAGTTATACCATACCGATACTGCTGCACCGTATGTGTATCAATGGTCGTTCGGCGACAATTCCGGTTCAACATCACAGAACAGCGCGAAGAACCCAACCCATTACTATGCTGTGAACGGCACCTATACTGTATGCGTTCTGATCAAACGTCTGATTCCGGGAACCACCACAGTATGCAAAGACACTACAATATGCAAACAGGTTACGGTGAATTGCGGATGTAATATTCAGGCCAATTACTCATTCGGAGTGAATTGCAGTTTGAAGAAACTGGAAGTACAGAACACCAGTACCGGCGACAGTTGTCAGGAATTCAAATGGAGCTGGGGAGATGGCACGTATTCAACTGCGAAAAATCCGGGATACCATATTTACAGCCAGCCGGGAACATATACCGTATGCCTGTACTCTCACAAATGCGGTGATACAACTTGTGCAAACACGATCTGTAAAACTGTTACCATCCCGCAAACCTGCTGCAATGTGCATGCATACTTCGGTACATCCGTAAATTGCAGCACCAAAAAAGTAACCGTAGTAAATTACAGTTACGGCGACACCTGTATGACCTACAAATGGTCGTGGGGTGATGGCACTTATTCAACCGATAAGAATCCGGGTACCCACACCTATACCAATGCCGGAACGTACAATATCTGCCTCATTGCACGCAAATGCACTGATTCAACCTGCGTGAATTACATCTGTAAAACAGTTGTGATACCGTCAAACTGCTGTCCGGTGCCGAACTTCTATTTCTACAACTTCTGCAATACATTCCGCTTCATGAATACCACCAACGGAGGTACTTCCTACCTGTGGTCGTTCGGTGATTCAAGCTGGTCGATTGCACGCAGTCCGATACATACATTCCCACGCCGCGGAACCTATAATGTATGCTTAACCGTGTTCGACAGTGTGAAACATTGTTCTGCTACAGTTTGCAAATCGGTGTATGTGAACTGCAACTGGTGGCACAATGCACCATCGGGCAACTTCGAAATTCCGGATATCACAGAAGGCAATGCAGAGTCGGCAGAGCAAACAGATATTTCAGGAATTCAGCGTAACGAAAATGCAGGTATAACTGCCTATCCGAACCCTACGGATAACTATCTGACCATTTTAATTCCGGATACCCGATCTGTGATTCGTATCACCGATGCCACTGGCAAGATGCTGATGCAGTTCGATAATGTAAGTAAGTTCTATAAAGCCGATGTGAGCAGTCTGGCCGCCGGTGTTTACTTCATCAATGTGATCAATGAAAAGGGAACACAAAGTGTTCGTTTCATGAAAAACTAAAACAGACCTTCAACTCTTTTATAAGCCTGCACTCCGGTGCAGGCTTTTTTTATGCTTTGCAGTCATGTTTTTCTGACATCTCTAAAACTTGACGCATATCAACCAGATGAAGTAAATATAGATTTCCGGGCGATGTATCTTTGCCGCATGAAATTGTGTTTGTCGGCCATGTTGGTAATGGCCCTTTTTGTATTCGCGGCATCCTGTACCTATGAAAATGTTGAAACCCGTTTCCCGAAAGGAAATATCAACTGTGATTCTATAACCTATAAAAAACATATAAAGCCCGTTATCGATACCCGGTGTACAACAAAAGGCTGTCATGAATCCGGGTCGAAAAACGGAGATTTTACTACCTACAACCTTATGGCACCAAAGATCGCAAAATTCAGCAACCGCTTGCTGGTGCTTCAGGATATGCCCCAGAACGGTGCACTTACCCCGCTTGAGCTGGAAAGTTTCGATTGCTGGCTTCAGAAAGGGGCCCCCAATAATTAACACTTAATAATTTCACAATTGCAAAACAGGTACGTCCTTTGCCAACTCATAATTAATCAACCCATCAATAATATGAAAACCATTCTTAAAGTTAGTTTATTCGCCCTATTTTTCATTGCAGCAAACAGCATTCAGGCCCAAAGCTTCAGCACCAAAACAGCTAAAATCGGCTTCTTTTCAAAAACACCGGTAGAAGATATCAAGGCCGAAGCCAATGATGCCATGGCTGTATTGAATACAAGCACCAACAAGATTGGTTTCACTGTTAAAATCACATCCTTTCAGTTTCCCGACAAACTGATGCAGGAGCATTTCAATGAAAAGTACATGGAAAGTGCCAAGAAAGGATATGAGATCGCCTCTTATTTCGGAACCATCAATGAAAAGATCGATTTCAGCAAAGACGGAACCTACAACGTTACCGTGAACGGAAAACTGAAAATTCATAATGTAGAACAACCCCGTACCATGAGCGGTGTAATTACCGTAAAGGATGGCAAGATCAACATTACATCAAGCTTTAAAGTAAAATGTGCCGATCACAAAATTGAGATTCCTTCCGTGGTTACCAAGAAGATCGCTGAAGAGATCGACGTTACGGTGAATGCCGACCTGAAAAAATAAAATGAAATCCCGAAAGAAACAGGGTAAACTGAACCATTTAAAACTGTCAAAACAGATATCGCGTATCATCTTCAAAGACGTCCCCATGAAGGAGAAGGTGATACGCGATAAAACTGTTTACCGGCGTAAAGAAAAACATCGTAAATTCGCTGAATAAATGAGGTCATTACTACTTTCCTTCGTATTCTTCTTTGTATCAACAGCCATAATGGCACAGGTTCCCGACGATCCGGAATCCATGTTGAATTCCATGAGCGATTCGGCCGTTGCTGAAAAAGTGATTGCCACGTTCAAATCCACCCGCATCGTAAACAGCCAGTCGATCGAGAATGTATCCAAACACGTTCTCGATTTCCGTATTATGCACCGTTTTGGTGCCATTAATACCGGGGCATACGAACTTTTCGGCCTCGATAATGCCAGTATGCGTTTGGGCTTTGAATACGGGATCACAAACAACCTCATGGTGGGACTGGGACGAAGTACCATTGGAAAAACATTCGATGGCTTTGTGAAATATAAGATCCTGGCTCAAACAGTGGGCGGTACACGCAACATACCGGTGACCCTGTCGGTTTTCGGCAGCACTACCTACAAAACCCTTCGCTTGAATACCGTACAGGACAAATACAATACCGGCAAGCTGGCTTATGTAACCCAGATCCTGATTGGCCGTAAGTTCAATGAGCGCCTCTCATTGCAGTTGACACCCAGTTATATTCACAGGAACCTGGTGGAAACGAAGGCCGAAAAAAACGATGTGATCGCCATGGGTTTCGGGGGGCGTTACAAGATAAACCGATCGGTCGCCATCAACTTCGATTATTTCTATACACTGCCCAATCAGCTGGCATCGAAATATACCAATCCACTGACCATTGGTGTTGATATTGAAACCGGTGGCCATGTGTTCCAACTCCATGTATCCAATTCCAACGGACTGGTTGAAAAACAGTTCATTGGTGAAACCACAGGCAAATGGTACAAGGGAGATATCATGTTTGGTTTCAACATTTCACGTGTATTCACCATCGGGTCGCATACCCGGTATCTTTAATCTTTTTTATCGGAGAGCAGAAAGCGGGTCACCACTTTCTGAAGTTCACGCCACAGCAGCAGCCGCGTAAGTGTGCGGTGGTATGATTCATTCTCTTGCATCACCTGCGATGTCATGGACTCATTCACATCAACCCGGTAAAGCACTTCCATTAGTACGCCGTGAGGAAGCCGGCTAAGCCAGGGTTCCACCTGCTGAAAAAGTTCATCATAGGCGTTATAAACATCCCCGCTGAACGAAATCTCCAGCCCGTAACTCCCCACATCTTTTTGAAGCTGGGCAACACAGGCACGGATCATCTCCGGCTTGTTAAGCCAGGGAGCCATATCCTGTGCATGCAAGGTCGGGAGTTTCATAGCATTAAAAATGAATACGGTACATCTCATCCAGTGACGATGCATCTTCCATCTTGATCAGATCTTTGAGAATACCATTCTGCAGACTGTAAACACATCCGTGCAAAACCGGTCGCTGGTGCTCGTGCCAGGCTTGTTGAACTATGGATGTCTTGGCCAGATTATGTACCTGCTCAATAACATTAAACTCTACCAGGCTGTCTTCAACCGCTTCCGCATGATCGTGCGATTCGATCTCGTTTTTATGAATGCGGTATACATCTTTTATATTCCGAAGCCATTTGTTAAGCAACCCGAAATTTTCGTTGGTGAGGGATGCTTTAATGCCTCCGCAACCGTAGTGGCCACATACAATGATATGCTTCACATGCAGCACTTCAACCGCATATTTCAATACACTCAGCATATTTAAATCGGTATTGACCACCAGATTGGCCACATTCCGGTGCACGAAAATCTCACCCGGAGCCGTATTGGTTATTTCGTTGGCAGGCACCCGGCTGTCGCTGCATCCGATCCACAAAAATTCCGGGGTCTGCAGTTCGGCCAGACGGCTGAAAAAATGGGGGTCAGCCTGAAGCTGACTGGCAGCCCACACTTTGTTCTGTTCGAGTAAATTATTATATGCATCCATGCGGGTATTCCTTGATTGAGTGGTAAAAGTAACAATCTTACGCATTTTGGAAGTAGCTTCCTTCTCCAACCCGCGCCAAATGATTCTCCGCATCAAAATTAAGAATGCCTTAAAACATTTCATCCGTTGGTTTGTTATTGATTTTATTACAAATGGGTCGTTACAACGACCTGGTTTTCAACTACAACATGGCAAATACGTACAGTGTAACCGGGACATTCCGGAAACTCCTTCATATTATTCGCAGAGAGAAGAAAGAGGTCTCACAGATTTATTTTTTCGCCATGCTTGGCGGGCTCATTCAGCTTTCCTTACCTATTGGGGTACAGTCTGTTATAAACTATGTACTTGGCGGGGCATTCAGTACAAGTCTGGTAATTTTGATCGCAGGGGTGCTGCTGGGTATTTTCTTTGGAGGGTGGGTTCAAATCTCACAAATGAAGATCATTGAAAAAGTACAGCAAAAACTGTTCACCCGGTATTCGTTTGCGCTGGCATCTGTATTTCCGGCAACTGATGCGGAGGCTACCGATACATTGCATTTTCCGGAACAGGCCAACCGGTTTTTTGAAACCATTTTCATTCAGAAAAGCATCCGTAAAATACTGCTCGACATACCCGCAGCTTCTATTCAAATCATCCTGGGGGTTCTTTTGTTATCATTCTACCATCCTGCATTTATCCTGTTTGGTGTTCTGTTACTGGTAATGCTCTTTTTCACCCTAAAATTCACGCTGAATGAAGGACTGAGGGCCAGTTTAAAAGAGAGCAATTTTAAGTACGAAGTGGCAGGATGGCTGGAAGAACTCGGTCGGTTTCAGTTTGTCTTCCGGATGCATCCGGCATCTGATCTGTATTTTAAAAAAACCGATGAAGCCGTAACCGGTTACCTGAAAGGACGAACGGCTCATTTTAAAATTCTGTTGTTTCAGTACTGGAGTCTTATTGTATTTAAAATTGTTATCACAGCGGCTCTGCTAATTGCCGGCAGCGTTTTGTTGATACAGAATAAACTGAATATCGGTCAGTTCGTGGCCGCTGAAATTGTGATCCTTTTTGTGATCAATTCGGTAGAGAAGATCATTTCCGGGATGGATGTGGTTTTTGATGTGCTCACCAGCGTAGAGAAGATCACCGGGGTAATCCATTTACCGGGTGAAACCAGTGGTAAACTGGAGCCGCTTACCAATCCGGAGGGCATGGAGATCCGGTTTCGTGATGTAAATTACAGTTACCCTTCGGGCAGGCCTGTACTGAAAGACCTGAACTTTACCATTCACCCCGGGGAAAAAATATTTATCGCCGGTACCCCTATGGCAGGAAAATCGACCTTGCTTAAATTGTTAACCGGTGCCTATACATCCTACCACGGTTTTCTGTCGATCGATCAGATTTCGTTGCGCAACCTGAACAGCAAGACGCTGCGCAATCATATTGGATACCTGAATGAGGATTACGGCATTTTCCGTGGAACTCTTCTTGAAAATCTAACCCTTGGAACCCCGGGAATTACGGTGGAAGAAGTGGTTCAGCATTTACACAGGTGCGGACTCGATGAAGTATTGGCCGACTTGCCGGGCGGATTGGAAACGCCTTTGTCGGCCGAGAGTAAGTTGATTTCGAAGCGTACCCTGCGTAAACTATTACTGGTGCGCACCCTGCTGGGCCGTCCAAGGCTGATGCTGCTCGACGACCCGTTTCATCTGGCTACGGCAGCCGATCATCCGAAAATTATTCAGTATATTACCTCATATAGCCAAAACGCCACGATGCTAATAACCGGTGATTCAGCCGAGATGGCCCGGTGCTGCGACCGGATTCTTTTTCTGAATGAAAATGGTAGCTGTACCTTTGTTTCATTTCAGGAATGGGAGAATCTCAGGAAATTATAAAATAACTACTCATGGACTTTCTCAATACCGATTTTACCCAAAAACGAAATGAAGCGCAGCCCGAATCATTCCGTACCATATACATGATCGGGAAGCGCAGCTATATTCCCCGATGGATCATCGGGCTGCTTCTGCTGGGAGTTGTTTGCCTGTTCTTACCTTGGACCCAGAATATCCGTGCCGATGGAAAAATCACCGCGTTGGGGATCGATCAGAGACCTCAGGAAATAAATACTGTTATTGCCGGAAAAGTTGAAAAATGGTATGTATCGGAAGGAGATATTGTGCAGGCGGGAGATACCATTCTGAAACTGGGTGAAGTAAAAGTTGAATATTTCGATACCCTGCTTCTGCAAAGAACCCGGGAACAGCTGGATGCGAAACAAGCCAACATCAATTACTATAAAAGCAAAGCATCCACCAGCGAGGTGCAGATGGATGCGCTGCTTAAAGCACGCAAACTAAAACTCGAAGCCCTCAACAACAAAATAATACAGGCCTACCGGAAATTATCGAGCGACAGTGCCGATGTGGCCGCCGCCCGCAATGAATACCTCATAGCCTCGGAACAGCTTCGAAGGCAGCAGATCATGCTCGACAGCGGGGTAACTACCCGGGTAGCTTTAGAACAGCGCAAAGTAGCGCTTCAGAATGCCCAAGCCAAGATGGTGAGTGCCGAGAATAAATTCAGCAATCAGCAGCAGGAGCTAACTATATTAAGTATTGAACTCAACAGCATTGAGCAGGAGTATGCCGAAAAACTGTCGAAGGTAGAAGGGGATTTTTACCAGGCCCTTTCACAGATCGCCTCCGGGAACGGTGAACTTTCGAAGCTTCAGAACATTTATTCAAATTACGACTACCGTAATAAGCTGTACTATATACTCGCTCCGCAAAGCGGACAAATTGTTCGGGCCAGCAAAGCCGGTTTGGGTGAAATGGTGAAGGAAGGTGAAATACTGGTGAAAATTGTTCCTATAAACACCCAATATGCGGTTGAAATTTTTGTGAAACCTACCGATGTACCCTTACTTCATAAAGGTCAAAACATCCGGTTTATGTTCGACGGTTTTCCGGCCATTGTTTTCAGCGGATGGCCCGAAGCCTCATTCGGAACCTTTACCGGAAAAATAAATGCTATTGAGAACGACATATCTCCGAACGGGAAATTCAGGGTGCTGGTGCAGGAAGATGAAACCCTGAAAAAATGGCCCGACAACCTGCGCAACGGCACCGGCGCAAAAGCCATCGCTTTGCTCAATGATGTGCCGGTATGGTATGAATTATGGCGCAAAATAAACGGGTTCCCTCCCGACTTCTACGTGCCTGCTTCCGATGAAAAAGACACAAAAAAATAATGGCCATGAACCGATTGAGATATCTTTTTTGCATTTGCCTTATTGCCGGTACCACCTTCTCGCAACCAACTGTTTTTTCATTCGAGGCCTTCAATGCGTCGGTTGTTTCTTTTCATCCGGTGGCGCAGCAGGCAAAAAACATACTCTTGCAGGCCGATGCACTTGCTGTAAAGGCCCGGGGTGCCTTCGACCCCAATCTTCAGCTGGAAACGAAATCAAAAACATTTGCCGGAATCTCTTATTATAACTATGCGGATGCGGAGGTGAAAATTCCACTCTGGTACGGGATGGATATCGTAGGCGGTATCGAGAACATCAGCGGAAGCAGGGTGAATCCGGAAGTAACCAACGGCAGCAGTTCATATCTGGGCATTGAAGTACCCTTGCTGAAAAACCTGAGTATGGATAAACGAAGGGCCGCCGTATTGCAGGCGAAACTTCTTCAGCAGCAAACGCAATTTGAGGCAAGGCTTGCCATGAATGATCTGCTGTATGAAGCCCAATCGGCTTACTGGCAATGGGCGGGTGCCTGGGAACAGTTTCAGCTTTTCGAAAATACCCTGCAAGCCAACCGGAAGCGATTTGAACTGATTAAAACAGCCTACCGGCTGGGCGACAAAACCGCCATGGACACCGTGGAGGCTTTTGTACAGCTTCAAACCATTGAGTACGGCTGGATGCAGGCCCGTTTGGAGTGGCAGAACATGGCACTTGCTGCCTCGTACTTTCTATGGGATCGGGAAGGCAAGGCAGTATCCCTTCCGGAACGCGTTGTGCCGGAATCCACCTCAGAAAATTCCGTACTGAATACCCCCACGTTCCGCACCGACAGCATCATGCAATATGTTTCGAACCATCCAAAACTGCAATGGTATCGTTTAAAATTGGAAACCAACCGGGTTGATCTGCGTTTGAAGAGACAAAGTACCCTGCCTTCACTGAATGTAAAATTAAATGTGCTGAGTAAAAATTACTTTTCAGCAAACCCGTTTCAGGCTGCTTACCTGCAGCATAATCAGCAGCTGGGTGTTTCATTTTATATGCCTGTATTGTTGCGGGAAGCCCGGAGCGATTACCGGCTTTCGCAGTTAAAACTACAACATAGCCAGTATGATATGTCAGGAACCCAGTGGGCGTTGGATCTGAAAATACAGCAGTACCTCAATGAAGCTACTTCACTGAAACAACAGCTTGGTGCGCTTGAACAAACCGTGTTGATGAGTGAAATACTCCTTCGCAACGAAACCCTGCGTTATGAGTTGGGGGAAAGTTCCCTTTTCCTGGTGAACAGCCGTGAAACCAAAGCCCTGGAAGCCCGGCAGAAACTAATTGCAGCCCGGATCAAATCTTTGAAGAATCAGTCGGCCCTGCAGTGGTCGGCCGGTATATTGCAATACTAAGCCGGAAAGGTATATTCGTGCCTTGTGGAAGAATTCCTGAAAACCGGTGCTGTTTCCGTGAGCCTGTGCCTCTCCGGGGTGCTGTTCTTTTCCGTGAGCCTGTTGTTTTATTTCCGCAAACAAAATACTTTTTATGCGGTTACGGCGCTGGTCATCTCAGGCATCCTGATCCGGTGCGGCATGTCATTCTTCGACCCCTGGCTCAACGGATGGGATGAGGTGTATCATGCACTGGTAGCAAAAAACATGACCCGTCATTTTTTTACACCTACCCTATACGATGCGCCTCTTTTCAAGCTTTCCAATTATTGGGTGGGTTGTGAATACTGGTTACACAAGCCGCCGTTGTTTTTATGGCAGATGGCGTTGAGCATGAAGATTTTCGGATGCAATGTAATTGCTGCGCGTTTGCCCAGTGCGTTGCTTTCCGGTTTTGCGGTGTATTTTATGTTCGATATCGGGCGGCGCATGGTGGATGAAAAAGCCGGATACTTTGCAGCGGTGATCTATTGCTTGGCGTATTATCCGCTGGAACTGGCCTGCGGCGCAGCCTGCAACGACCACAACGATACCTCGTTTGTATTTTATATTACCGCGAGCCTCTGGGCCTGGCTACGATACCAGAATAAACCTACCCTTACCAATGCCCTCCTGATCGGTTTGTTTTCAGGTATAGCCATCATGGTAAAATGGCTTGCCGGACTGCTGGTCTTTTCGGGCTGGGGCATTACCGTTCTGCTCAATAAAGAAAAGAACCGGACCCTTCTACCCTACCTTCATATGCTCCTGGCCCTGATGGTGGCTGCTGCTGTTGTTGTTCCCTGGCAGGTTTATATTTTCAGGGCCTTTCCTGCCCAGGCCGAATATGAATGGGAACTCATCTCTACGCATTTTACCCAGGTGGTGGAAGATCACGGAGGCCCCTGGTATTATCATCTGACTCAAATTCCGTTACTCTATCCGTCGTTCGGCAAAGCAACGCCTTACGTGCTATTGGTATGCCTATTATTGCTTCTGACGCGCATGCCTGTTCGGGAACATAAACTATTTACCATCGTATGTGTGCTGACCACCTACATTTTCTTTTCGGCGGCGGCCACTAAAATGCTTACCTTCTGCTTTATCATTAGTCCTTTTGTATATCTCGCTGCCGGAACCACCCTTGCCATAATTTCCGATGCCTGGGACCGCACCCGATGGAAGAGCATAACCCTTTTATTGCTGCTTTTTACAAGTTATCGATTTCTGGATCTGCCCACCGTTTATACCGATCATTTTGCGAATAACAAATATGATGTGAGCCGGCAATATGTTGAAAGCATACAAGCGCTGGAAAAGAAATTCGATCCGGAGAAAGAGGTGCTCTTCAACGTGCACTTTTACCATGCTGCCGAGATCCAATTCTTTACGGATTTCAAATGTTATTCCTTTGTTCCGTTGCCTGAAATGTTCGACAAGCTCGACTCCTTACAAATAACACCGGTAATAATTGAAGAAGGGAATAGTCCCGAATATGCGCGCAACCGTTCCGGAGTGATATTTATACCTCCGCCGTGGAATGCCAGTAATTACTGAGAAAATCAGGCGCTGCTTTGGGAACGTTTGAGAAAGCTCCATTCAAAGCTTTCTTCCATGGTATGGAACAATACATACACGAATCCGAAGAATAGCATGAAATGGAAT
>JBGAVF010000069.1:0-11675 GCA_044228315.1 Bacteroidia bacterium
TATATACTCATCCTTTTGCCGTTGCTTACCCTGCTGGGTGTGCTGCTGGTACGTGAGCCAAAGCAGGCACGATGGATATCGCTGGGCGGGGCTGTATTGCAACTGGGCACTTCGGCCATGCTGTTGTTCAACTACTGCCAGGAGCGAATTGCAGGGAATCAGACCCCCATGCTTTTCGAAAGCCGTATGAGCTGGTTTGCTCCCCTGCATATCGACTTCCATACCGGCGTAGATGGCATCTCCATTGCCATGATCCTGCTTACTGCTTTTGTGGTGGTGGCCGGTGTGCTGGTATCGTGGAGCGAAGAAAAATGGAGCAAGGAATTCTTCAGCATGTTGAACCTGCTGAGTCTGGGTGCCTACGGATATTTTATTTCCCTCGACCTGTTCACCCTGTTCTTCTTTCTTGAAATTGCGGTGATCCCTAAATTCCTTTTGATCGGTATATGGGGCAGTGGAAAAAAAGAATACAGTGCCATGAAGCTTGCCCTCATGCTGATGGGCGGCTCGGCCCTGGTGTTTGTGGGCATGAGCGGATTGTATTTCAATACGAATATCAACGGGCAGCATACCTTCGACATTATGGAGCTGGCTTCGGCCCAGGTACCGTATGATGCACAACTGCTCTTCTTTCCGTTCCTGTTCATAGGCTTTGGCATATTCACTGCTTTGTTTCCATTTCATACCTGGGTACCCGATGGTCACTCCTCGGCCCCTACCGCCGGTTCTATGTTTCTGGCCGGCATCTCCATGAAGCTGGGAGGATACGGTTGTCTGCGGGTTGCCACCTACCTTATGCCCGATGCGGCCCATGCCTATGCACCGTATATCGTGGCCCTGGCCGCCATTGGCATCATATACGGGGCCTTCGCCACTATGATGCAGAAAGACCTGAAATACATCAACGCATATTCTTCCATCAGCCATACCGGATTTGTGCTATTGGGTATCGGCATGCTGACGCAAACAGCTATCGCCGGTGCGGTAATACAAATGGTGTCGCACGGACTGATGACGGCCCTTTTCTTCGCCGCCATCGGAATGATCTACAGCCGCACGCATACACGTATGGCCGATGAGCTGGGCGGATTACTGAAAATTATGCCCTTCATTTCAGCGGTCTTTGTGATCGCCGGTTTGTGTTCCCTGGGACTTCCGGGCTTCAGCGGCTTTGTGGCCGAGATGACCGTATTCATGGGCTCCTGGCAACATCCTGAAGCGTTGTACCGGCTGGCTACACTGGCAGCCTGTGCTTCCATAGTAGTAACGGCGGTATATATTTTACGTGCCACCGGAAAAGCCGTGATGGGCCCGGTACATAACAGTGACTATACAAAACTTACCGATGCCGCATGGAATGAAAAATGGGCCGCCGGAATCCTGATCGTGGGAATACTCATTATTGGTATGGCACCTTTCCTGATTCACAATCTGATACTTCCCGGCACCGAAAACATTATGATGCATCTGGCCAATACCGGCCAATAATATATAACCGATAGATACCAACAAGGATATGCTGTATGAAATACTAACCGGAATGCGACAAGAGTGGACGCTCATCCTCATCCTCTTTCTGTTGTTGTTTTTGAAAGTGGGAGGGAAGGAACGTTCCAATACCTCTGTGCTGTGGATCGTGAACGGATTGCTTTTGCTGAACACCCTGGGTGGCCTCATCTGCGGAGGTGATGTAACCTTGTTTCATGATATGTACCGCAGCAATTCCCTGATCTGTACCGAAAAAAATATTCTGAATATTGGCACCCTACTCATTTCATTGCAGGCCTTTGAATGGCTGAAAACCCACCGTCACGTCACTGAGTTTTATATGCTGCTGGTATCGACCCTTATCGGAATGTTTTTTATGATATCGTCGGGCAACCTGCTCATGTTCTATCTCGGCCTCGAACTCTCCACCATACCGCTGGCTGCTTTGGCCAACTTCGATCTCGACAAGCGTCAGTCGTCGGAGGCTGCCATGAAATACATTATATCATCGGCCTTTTCATCGGGGTTGTTGTTGTTTGGTATCTCCATGCTGTACGGCACCTCGGGCACGCTCACCTTTACCCAGCTGCAGCACCAGCTCGATGCAAGCAATGCCTTGCAGATCTTTTCCTTTGTGATGATCATGGCCGGGTTTGCCTTTAAAATATCAGCCGTACCGTTTCATTTCTGGACCGCTGATGTGTATGAAGGAGCGCCGGTAACCGTTACCTCATATCTGTCGGTGATATCGAAAGGGGCCGTGTTGTTTGTGTTTGTTTCGGTTCTGTATACTGTATTCGCGCCACTGGCCAATGCCTGGTATGCCATGCTGTTTTTACTCTCGGTGCTTACCATCTTCATCGGTAACCTGTTTGCCTTGAGGCAGCAGAACATGAAACGATTCCTTGCCTTCTCTTCCATCGCACAGGTGGGTTTTATACTCGTGGGTCTTACGGCGGGCAATCAGCTGGGATCTGCTTCGGTGATATACTTTGTGCTGGTGTATATCTTCTCCAATCTGGGCGCCTTCGGTGTTATTTCAGCAGTGAGTGCGCTTACCGGCAGAGAGCAGGTGAGCGACTACAAAGGATTTTATAAAACGAACCCCATGCTTACCTGGGTGCTTACCATCGCGTTGTTCTCATTGGCCGGCGTGCCTCCTACGGCCGGTTTCTTCGGTAAGTTCTTCCTGCTGCTCTCGGGAGCCTCTAAAGGGAACTATGCCTTACTGGCCTTTGCAGCCCTCAATATGATCATCTCATTCTACTACTACCTGCGTATAGTGAAAGCCATGTTTATGGAAAGCAACGATACCCCGGTACCTTCCCTGGAGGTGGCCCTGTTGCCAAAGATCTCCATGTGGCTTTGTTTGGGCGGTATCGTAGCCTGCGGACTGGTATACTGGTTTTACGAATCCATTTTCGCCGTTAGCTTCGGCATGTAATACATCACCAACAAAAAAATTGTTCGTATGGCAATCAATAAGAATCATGAGTTTGAAGAAGTGAACGGCATTAAATGTTCCATCGTGGAAAAGAATGCCACCGAGGCCCGTGTGGCCTTCCTGAAAAAGCTTCTTGAATACAACCGTTTTGAGGTGGTGGTAGGCGTATCGGCTCCGGCCAAGCCGGCTAAAGGGGCCGTGGCGGAAACCACGGAAGAGCCCAAAGCGGAAGGCCCTTCATCTTTTACAGTGGGTGTCACCAATTTATTGTTCAACCCGGTGAATGCCGTGTACGGGCGCCTGCTGAAAACTCCCGACGGACACTTCGTAACCCCGGCCTACTGGCAACAGCAGGAAACGGTTTCGCACGATGAGGTGCCGTATTATGAGAAGAAGGGGTAGGAGGAAAATAGTACCCCGAAGCTATCGGGGGGTAGGTGGTAGATGGTCGGTGGTACTTCGTGCTATGGCGGTGTTGAAGAAGTTAAGGGGGAATGAAGAATTAAGAATAAATTCAGGTATTTCGTAAACTCTCGATGCTCTGCGCTCTCTGCGCGCTCTGCGAGAAATTCACACTGCCCGTCGTCTCACCGGTGGTTTCGATTCCACTCAACCACCGATACATCTTTACTTTACTTTTCACGCTTCACCGATGGTTTCGATAAACTCAACCACCGACAGGTCTTCGCTTTACTCTTCACGTTTTACTTTTTACATCTCACAGCCTGCATGAGAGATATGGTGCAAGTTCACCTCTCAAACAATTTTCTGCAAACCTTCTTATTCTCTATTGCTTGATCCATCGTTGCGATTGAAGCGTTCCATTGTATTCCATCTGAATGAGATACACGCCGGCCGGCAGGTTGCCGGTTTGTTCCTGATGCAACAGGTTTGGTTTTGTTTCAAATGTGTGCAACAGCATTCCGTTCATGGAATATATTTTCACCTTCACTGCTTGTTTGTAAAGGATATTCATCGTGCCGGCAGAAGGGTTGGGATACAACAGCGGGGCATCGGTGTTTACAGAAGTTTTATTTATTCCCACGGCAAAGAAGTAGAGGGAATCTGACGATGCATAACAACCGTTGCCGTTATACACCAGCACCTTGTACCAGCCGGCGCCACCCAACTTTATGGCCGGGGTATGATCGGTGAGCATGGTGTTGGATGCATACCATTCGTAATACGTAACGGTATTGCCGGTATTGCATTTAAGACTGTCGCCGCTGCGGGTGATCCAGGGTTTTGGGTTGGCACTTACCGTCACAGTATTGGTGGTGGAGTCGGTGCCTGCGGTGTTGGTTACCAGTAGTTTTACGGTATAGGTTCCCGCCGTATTGAAAACCACATTCTCTGCATTTTTCACCGAGGTGGATGGTGTACCACCGGGGAAGGTCCATTTGAACTGGGTGGGGTAATTGTCGCTGACACTGCTGAACAAAATGCTTTCACCGGCACATATATTACTTTTCGAAAGGGTGAATTTTGCGGTTGGCTTCACTGTAATAAGTGGCATCACATCGGCGGTCCACAGGCCCCGTCCGTGAGTAAAAATAAACAGCTTCCGGTCGTACGATCTTAGGCGTATGTTGTAGATACACACATTGGGAATGCGGGTCTCTTTTTGCCAGGTGGCTCCTCCGTCGCTGGTGGTGTACAGGCCAAAATCGGTACCCACCATGAATTTGGTATCCGGATTCAGCGGGTCCACCTCTATGGTGTTGCAGGGCAGGCTGGCCGGCAGATTCCCGGATATTGAGGTCCATACCGGATTGGATGATGTATTTGTGATCTTCCATACCCGGGGCTGGTTGTTGTAATTGGTGAGGGTGATGAAGATGGTGTTGCTGTCGTTGGGATGTACTTTGATGCATCCCACAAAATCGGTGGTGAGGGCAGCAGGCATATTGGCCAGGGCCACTTCTTTACCACTTACCGTGGTGAGTGCTTTTGAAATACGCAGAAGCAGCATATTGGAGCCACCGCAATACACTACCGGATTTACATCGTTGCTAATGCCTACTGCATACGGTTGTTTGGTATTGGCTGTGATGATCTGTGTGAACGTACCGTTCACGCCCCGGTATAATTTGTTTTTCGTCGGTACATACATCTGGCTGGCATCCAGTAAATTCACTTCATACGGATTGATGAACCATTTGGAGTCCCCATTAGAAAAGGTAAGGGGTGTGGTACTCGTAGTTCCCTGCAAACCGGAAACTTTCAGCAAAGAGGCACTCTGGTAACTGCAATAGCCGTTATCCGGATTGTTCTGGTCCACGGCCGCAAAACAACCATCGGCACCGAACACTGAACTGAACTGCCGGTTGCCGAAGAGCATGCGCTGGGTGCCGTTGTCCTGCGCTCCCATAATGGCGGAGTTACCGGTCGGGTAATATCCGCCGGCATAGTATTGTGCCACAATATATCCGCGGTTGAGGTCGGTGTAGGTGGCACTGATGTTGTTCCAGTTGTAGCGAAACACGCCCCCGTCGTTCCCGCACAGGAGCTTGGCTGAATTGGGAACCGTAACCAGCACGTGGTAATCGGCGTGGGAGTTGGATGCAGCACTCCAGGTGGTGCCACCATTGAGTGAATAGGCGCAGTTCACGCTACCTACAAACATCTTATTGGTATCGGTAGGGCAGATGGCGGTGACCAGGCAAAACCAGGTATAACTATATCCCACCGTAGTAGCAGAGGCACAGGTGCGCCAGGTGGCTCCTCCGTTGCTGCTGCGGTAAAAGGCTTTCAGGCTTGCATTGCCTGAAGCGGATACAACTGCCAGCATGACGTTGGGAAAATTTTTACATACCGAGAATTCGATGAGGCCGAATGGTGAAGCAGCAAAACCATTGCTCAGATTTACAAAGGTTCCGGTATTTCCGTTCGGTGATTTGAAGATGCCCACATTGCTTTGTGCAATGAGGATGCTGCCATCGGCAAGCACCTGAATGCGGGTGATGGCGCTGGTACTTGGAAACACGTTGGTGAATGTGGTACCTCCATCGGTACTGCGGAACAAGCCTTTGTCGTTCGTGCCTACATAAATCGTGTTGCTGTCGGTAAGGGAATGTTTGATGTCCCAGGTGTTGATGAAGTTGTTGTTGAGTGTGGAAGTTAATACGTTGAATGTTTTTCCGCCGTCGGTCGATTTGAATACACCGCCTCCGAGTTGTCCTCCGGGTCGATTTGAATACACCGCCTCCGAGTTGTCCTCCGGTGTTGCTGCTAGCATCGGCCACGGGGTAAGGTTCACCGGTGCAGTAATAGATGATGTTTTTATTAAAGGGGCTTTGGGTAATGGCGCTGATGTTGAGGTTTTCCTGATCATCTTTTATGGCATGCCAGGAAGATCCTTCATTATTGCTTTCCCACAATCCGCCGGCCACGCTGCCGGCAAAGTAATGGGTCGTATCGGCCCAGTCCACAAGCAGGGCACGGGTACGACCACCAATATTATCGGGCCCCCAATTCTTCACCGAGTCGAGCACTGCTGTGCCGTTGGTCTTATTCTGTATCCTGTCGAACTGTGCCCACTGA
This sequence comes from Bacteroidia bacterium, assembly GCA_044228315.1. GTDB lineage: Bacteria > Bacteroidota > Bacteroidia > UKL13-3 > UKL13-3 > CAINMV01. The sequence goes on from JBGAVF010000069.1 coordinate 6,476, forward strand.
TGAGCGAGAAAAGTGGGTATTTGTCCGTTGGCATCTTTCTTCATTTCAAACCACTGGCTGTACCATTCAGGCAATTCGTTCTCTTCCGCCTCGGGGCGCAGAGGAGATAAAAACGTGAGGCCAAGGGTAAGGGTTGCGGCCAGTAAAAACGGGATTAATTTTCTTGTCATTCGCGGATGAGTTTTAAAGTATATACCGAGGTTCCGGAGATCACCTGCATGAGGTAGGTGCCCGGAGCCCAGTTCGTGGTTTCAATCTGGATCTTTGCGGAAACGTTTTCTGCATGGTACATCATTCTTCCGGTAACATCAAATACATTTAGGGTGGAATGGGCAAGGTCAGACAGGTTTACTTCTATACCTTGTGTGAACGGGTTAGGTTGCACGGTGATTGTGTTGCCATTTATTGTTTCTATACCATCCGGAAAGTTCATGATGAGGTTTTCACAGATCTGTGAGTCGCAATGGTTGAAGGTGGTTACCTTCAGACATACGTTGTACGTGCCTTTGCGTTGGTATTTATGATTCGGTTGAAATTCGGTGGTGGTGCTTCCGTCTCCGAAATCCCAGTGATAGGCTTTCAATCCGGAACGTGTAGGATAGAAGAAGGCATATCCCAGTCCGGAGTTGGTCATCTGGAACGATGGATCCGGACGGTCAATATCGATATGAAGAATGTCCTGTGCATTCACCGGAGAACAGCCGTCACTTACAGTGAGCACATAATCGCTGCTGCCGGTGGGGGTGATGGTAAGCGTGGAGGAAGTGCCCAGCACGGTTGGGTTCCCTTGCAACTGCCACTGATAGGTATAGGATTGCACCTTGCCTCCGGTAACCGAAGCACTCAGCTGCACCGGCTTGTTGGCGCAGGCCAATGTTGGGCCGTTGATCTTTGCAGTAAGTTTATTGCGTATCGGTATCACCAGTTTCACCGTGTCGTTCAATGGGGTGCACTGATCGCTGAGCACCACCCAAATACTGCTGCTGAGGGCGAGTGGGGTGGTGATGGAGGATGCTGTGCCCGACTGCAGAATGGCTTTTGTGATGCCGTTCACAAACGTGAAGATGTATGTGGAATCCCCGCCGTTGCCGGTTGCATTCACGGTGATGTTTTGTCCGAAGCAGGCACTGTCGGGTGCATACGTGGCTGATACCGAAAGCGGGTTCCGCACCAGCACCAGTATGTTCAGGGAGTCGGAATTTGTGGTGCAGTTATCGGATAGCACCACGCGATAGGTAGTGGTGCTTGTAGGTGAAACGGTGATGGAATTCAGGGTGGTGTTTTGAATTACAGTACTGCCCTGCATCCATCGGTAAGAGTAGTTGCCATTGCCTCCGGCTCCGGTAGCGGTGAGTTTCACCGAAGTGCCTTTACAGATGGCTTTGTAGGTTGCAGTGCTTACCTGCAGTGGCAATCGCACGTTCACTGTCACGGTATCGCTGTCGGCAACATTGCTGCAGCTGTCGATTAATACCACTACATACGTTTGGGTAGAAGTGGGTGATACGGTAATGGATGATGTATGCAATGCCTGCAGAATGGTTCCGTTGCGTTTCCAGATGAAGGCATAGCGGGCGGCATCACCTCCGGTGGCTGTGGCAGAAAGTGTTGCCGATGCACCGATACAGATCGTTTGCCGTCCGTTGCCGGTTACATCCAGCGGAGGGCGAACAGTGAGTGTTGCAATGGAAGAGGATACATTCGAGCTACACTGGTTGCCGGTGAGCAGTCGGTATTTGTATCCGTTGAAGGCATAGCTTACCGAAGTAAGATTCAGCACACTGTCGGTGGCGCCGGTAATATTGAGCCATCCGTTGATGCCGTCATTGTATTGCCATTGATATACCGGTGTGCTTTTGGTGAGTACCCGGGCCACAAACTGCACATTGTTGCCTGAACAAATGGTTTTGTTCTGGGGCTGCAGGGCATATTGAATAACGGTATCGACGGTGAGAGTTGCTGTGTCGGTATACACAAAACTCTGGCACGGGTTATAGTAATAACAACGGATCTTGATACCGTTATACAAGGTGTTGACCGGGAACGTAAGCAATGTGTCGGTGGCTCCGGGGATGCTGGTAAAACTGCTGCCTCCGTTGTAGCTGATCTGCCATTGCTGGGTGATGCTGGCTGTGCCGGTTGCACGGGAAGTGAACACGGCCATCACACCGCTACACCGGGTTTGCGATTGGGGTTGCAAAACCACCAGCGGTGGTAAAGGCGAAGCAGCGGGTGTAAATGAAACTGCTTTGGCACGTTCCCCCAGATAGGTGCCGAATCGTCCACGCACCGTGAACCAGTAGGCTTTTCCGTTGGTGAGTCCGGTCACCGTATAAAACGTATCGGTGGAGGTGCCGATCTTTTGCATGTATCCGTTGATGATCTGCATGACATCGTAATCACTGACACCGGCAATACTGTTCCATTTTAAAGTAACCTGTTTGTCGCACACCACCCCGCTGATGGCAGATGTTGTTTTCATGATCACAAACGTGGAGTCGCTCATATCGCTCAAAGCTCCGTTGATGCGGATGCGTGCCATGCTGCTGCTCACATTCGGAACGGTCCAGTTGATCGTTTTCAGCGCAAGGTTCGTTCCCACCGTGATGGTGGTCCAGGTGGCTCCGTTGTTGAGGGAGTATTCAATATTGGCATTGGAGGTTCCGGAGAAATACGCATCCCATCGGATCTGGTAGGTGTTGCCCGGAATGAGGGATTCCCCTCCGTTCGGGAATATTACGGTAACCCCTTTGTTCACCGGTTCCCAGGTAGTGGCGTACACCTGAGGTGCGGTTGGCACGGCGGTGCCCTTCACATAAATTTTATAATAACCGGCTGCCGGTGTGTCAATGGTGACCTGTTCCAGGTTGTTGATGGAGTCGATGCCCCGGTAGGCGAGGTTGTTTCTGTTGAGTGTGTCGAGTTTCCACGGACGAACGGTATCGCCGATGGGGGTGATCACATACAGGTCGAGGTTATTCACCAGGGCCTTTGTTGCCAGACTGGCCGCTTCCTTGTCGGTCCAGGCCAGGGCCACTTTCCATTTCAGCAATCCGGTGCCGAGGTAAACGCTGTCAACCTTCAAAGCGCCGTTGTTTATCGAATCGATTTTATAACGCTGTTGTTCCAGTGCTTTCACGGCATTCAGTCCGTTGATGCGTCCGTATCCCGATTTGAAGTCTGGGCCTGCATTTAAAATATCATCGGCGGTATTGGCCATCACCACCCGAATGAGGGAAGCCTGCGGATGTACTCCGCCGTTGAGCTGATGATACCGCTGATACACCTGTGCCACGGTGCCACTGGTGCCCGGACAAGCCATAGAGGTTCCGTTCCATCCGCCGGCATACAGGTTCAGGTTCTGGCATGAATACACATTCACACCCACAGCACACACTTCCGGTTTCAGCCGGCCGTCGCGCACGGGTCCCCAGCTGCTGAAGCCGCTCATGTTGTCGTTGGCATCGAGGGCGCCAACAGTGATCTCATTTTTTGCAGCCTGAAATCCGCTGAACACGGTGCGGTATCCACCGAGTCCGCAGGCACTTTGTGAATTCCCTGCGGCAAACACATGCACCAGATACGGGTATTTGCGTACCAGCTTGTCGAGGTCACGGCTCACATCATCGTATTGTCCACGGGTAGGGCATGGGTCGTCGGGGTCACCGTACCCGTAGCTGTTTTGTGTGATCATCATGCCGAGGCTGTCGGCAACGGTATCCATTTGTGCAGGGATGTCGAGGTCGAAGTTGCGGCTGTATACCCGTGCGTTGGGAGCCATGCCGGTGGCAAACGGGTCGATGGCGCCGCTGCCGGCCATGGTGCCGGCCACATGGGTGGCATGTTGTCCGTTGAGGTTATTGGTATATTTATCGAAGGCGGTAACGCGCGGTGAATCCACATCGAGGTGTTTGCCTACACCGGCACCGTCCCATTCCCCAATGATCACGCTGTCGCCCTGCAGGTTTCGTCCCCAGGCGCTGCCAATGATGGCGCTGCGGTGATTGGTTTTTCCCGGCAGGTTCACGATGGAAGGGGCAGGAGGTGGCAATACAATATATTTTATCCAGTGGGCATTGCCGATCATATAATTCAGGGTGCTGCGTTTGCAAACCACCCGCACCCGATGCAGGGTTTCGCTGGCTGAAACGATGGTGCCGGTAACGCCGCTTATTTCTTTCAATGAGATATCGTCATAGTAATAGATCTGTACCGTGGTTTCAATATCCGGTATTTTGTAGCCACGCATATCCTCCGTGTTGAAGTATTTATCGCGTACTTCGGCATCTACTTTTTCATCATCAAAAGCCAGTAAGGCGATCACCCCGCATTGCATGAGTGTACGGGATATATGAGGCATGTGGGCCGGAATGGAAAGCAGGTAAACATGTTCGGGGATGTATTCACCGATGTGAATGCCGTTTTCCAGAAGTCGCTGACGCTGGGCATCGGATGGAATGCTGCTGAATTGAAAATAGGCCCGGGAATATCCGAGGTACGTATTTTCACCCAGCCTCGCGAGCGCTTTATCCGCACTCTTTGCCAGTTCGTAACGGGCAAATGTTTTGGAAGCAAACACGGGTGCCGGCACCTGTGCCTTCACCTGAAAAAAGGTGGTAAGAAAAAGCAGGATCAAAAAGCAGGGGTAATGGTGCTTCATATAAATTCAAATGTAGTAAAACCCCGGCAGAATGTTGTAATGGGTTTTGGTAGGTGGTAGATGGTATTTGGTAGATGGTACGGGGTACCATCGAGAGGTGAAAAGTAAAGAGTAAAAAGTAAAGCGAAGGATTCCGTGTGTAGGGGCCGGTCGCGACCGGCCCTGCGGAAGCTGATATCTTTTTGTATATCTCTCGCAGAGCGCGCAGACCCCGATAACTATCGTGGCCGAGAGCAATCAGGCTTTGACGGAATACGTGAATTTATTCTTAATTCTTAATTCTCAATTCTCCACTCTCCTCTCATCTCACCAGCATCACCTTTCCCTGGTACTTGTGCAGGGCCCCGTAGCCGTCGGTGGCCTGAATGAGGTAGAGATACATGCCATCGGTTTCAGCGCCGGGCACCCACCGTGGATAAGGATCTGATGCATCGGAGCTGAACACCTGCTGCCCCCAGCGGTCGAACACCTGCATCGAGTAGCTGCGGGTAAAAAAACACACGGGATAAAAAGCCTCGTTGCGACCATCCCCGTTGGGCG
>JBGAVF010000070.1:0-11567 GCA_044228315.1 Bacteroidia bacterium
CGGCTTATGCCCACCTCAACAACTTCACCCGGCTTTCGGTAAAATACTACAAGCCCCTGTACCGCCGCATTACCTGGAGCAATGCCCTGCAGGTCAACTATTCGGCCGGACGCGAGAAGGTGCTGAACATACTGGGCGGGGTCGATAACTGGGCCTTTGCCCGTTTCGATGCGGCCAACCAGTTCTCGCAGGAAGAACAGTACCTGCTGCGCAACTATGCCGGCTCGGTACGTGGTTTTCGTCAGAATGCACGCAACGGGGCCAACAGCTTTTGCCTCAATACAGAATTGCGCATACCGGTGCTGTCCATGCTGAGTCCCTGGCCCACCGAGCGCGACTGGCTCCGTAATTTGTTACTCATTCCTTTCTTCGATATTGGCTCTGCCTGGAACGGTACCAATTTATTCAGCCGTGCCAATAACTACACCACCCGCATCTTCGACTACGCTACCAGCGCCCAGAACATTGCCCAGGTGCAGGTTCGTAACTTCCGTCAGCCGGTGATTGCCGGCATGGGCATGGGCATCAACACCCGCCTTTTCGGGTACAACATACGTTTCGATATGGCCTGGGGCATGGAAGACGGGTTGCTTAAAAAACCCATGTACATGCTGAGTTACGGTACCAATTTCTAAAATAAGATTTCTTATTCCTTCTGTGTTATCTTCGCGCCGTGAATTATTTGCAGGCCGAAAAAGTTTCCAAAGCGTATGGAACCCGTGTATTATTTGAAAATCTTACGCTGGGTATTAATGAAGGACGAAAAGCGGCACTGGTAGCCAAAAACGGTTCGGGAAAAACCACCCTGTTGCGCATGCTGGCCGGCCTCGACCAACCCGATTCCGGGGAGGTGAATTCCCGCAAAGGAATAACCATCGGGTACCTGTCACAGGAGCCCGACTTCGACGGGGAATATACTGTGCTGGAAGCCGTCTTCAATTCCCCCAATCCGGTATTTGCGGTTATTAAAGAATATGAATACTGGCTGCATACCAGCGCCCTGCATCATACCCCCGAGTCGGAAACACGCCTGCACGATGCCATGGAAAAGATGCAGGCCATGGATGCCTGGGAAATTGAGAACCGGGTAAAAACCATCCTCACCCAGTTCAATATCCTCAACTTCGACCAGAAGGTGAATACCCTTTCGGGCGGACAAAAAAAACGGCTGGCCATCAGCATCCTGCTCATACACCCGCCCGATGTAATGATCCTCGACGAGCCTACCAACCACCTCGATATTGAAATGATCGAATGGCTGGAAGGGTATTTGTCGAAAAGCAATATCACCCTGCTGATGGTGACTCACGACCGGTATTTTCTGGATAAGGTGTGCAACGAGATCTTCTCACTCGACGACGGGCAGATACTGCGGTACAAAGGCAACTATGCCTATTACCTGGAGAAGAAGGCCGAGAAGGAAGCCATGGATATTCGGAGCGTGGAAAAAGCAAAGAACCTGTATTCCAGGGAACTGGAGTGGATCAAGCGACAGCCCAAGGCCCGGGGCACCAAGTCCAAATCGCGGGTAGATGCCTTTGATCAGATAAAAGAGGATGCCCATAAAAAAACCGGTGAGGAATCGATGGCCCTCGAAATTAAGATGAACCGGGTGGGAGGGAAGATCCTGGAACTGAAAAATATCAGCAAGAGCTTTGGAGATAAAAAGGTGATCAGCAATTTCTCGTACACCGTGAAACGCAGCGACCGCATCGGCATCGTAGGCAAGAACGGTTCGGGCAAATCCACCTTCCTCAAGATCATCACCGGAGAACTGCAACCCGATGCCGGTAAGGTAGTGCTGGGCGATACTATCGTTACCGGATACTACTCGCAGGAGGGCCTGCAGATGCAGGAAGACAAACGGGTGATTGATGTGGTGAAAGATATTGCAGAGTCGATACCTACCAACAAGGGCGGAAGCATTACCGCCTCCCAGTTGTTACAGCGTTTCCTGTTCCCTCCCGAACAGCAGTATACCCAGGTGTCGAAGCTGAGCGGGGGAGAGCGCAAGCGCCTGTATCTGTTGACCCTCCTTATCAAGAATCCCAATTTCCTCATCCTCGATGAGCCCACCAACGACCTCGATCTTGTAACGCTGAACGTGCTGGAGGATTTTCTGGATGATTACGAAGGAGTATTGTTCATTGTGTCGCACGACCGGTATTTTATGGATCGCCTGGCCAATCACTTGTTCCTTTTCGAGAACGACGGGGTGATCCGCGACATGAACGGAAACTATACCGATTACCGCTTGTGGCTGGCCGAGCAGGAGAAAGCCAAAAGACTGCAATCGGCCTCGGGGCGCGACAAGCAGGATACCACCGCGGCTGCCGGCACACCGGAACCACCCAAAAAGCTTACGTATAAAGAGAACCTCGAATTCGACACCCTGTCGGAGGAGATCCCCAGACTGGAAGAAGAGAAAGCCAGGCTGGAAACCCGTATGTCGTCGGGCAGCATGACGCATGATGAAATAACGGAAGCCGCGTTGCTTTTCGAACGCCTCACGGAAGAAATAGAAACGAAAACCTGGCGTTTATTTGAGCTGGAAGAAAGAAAGGTAAAAAGCTAAAGAGGTATTGTACGGTACCTAAAAAACACACTTAAATTTCCTGTACCACACCCATCGAGGAGAATTTCTCGATACGGGTACGTACGCGCTCATCGGCCGGAATGGCAATAAGCTCGGCAAGCAGTTTCAGGATCTCTGTTTTCAGGGTTTGAAACATCTGGGCCGGGTTGTTATGCGCACCGCCCAGGGGTTCTTCAATCACCCCGTCGATGAGCCGGTTGTTCTGCATATCGGAAGCTGAAAGTTTGAGGGCTGCGGCGGCCGTTTCTTTAAAGTCCCAGCTTCTCCACAAGATACTTGAGCAGCTTTCCGGTGAGATCACCGAGTACCAGGTATATTCAAGCATCATCACACGGTCGCCGATGCCAATACCCAGGGCCCCTCCGCTGGCTCCTTCACCGATCACGATGCAGACAACAGGCACTTTTAGTACCGACATTTCCAAAAGATTACGGGCAATGGCTTCCCCTTGTCCGCGTTCTTCCGCTTCGAGTCCGGGCGAGGCGCCGGGGGTATCGATGAAGGTGACTACGGGGATATTGAATTTCTCGGCCAGTTTCATCAGGCGCAGGGCCTTGCGGTATCCTTCGGGGTTGGCCATACCGAAGTTGCGGTACTGCCGCGACTTGGTATTACGTCCCTTTTGTTGTCCGATGATCATCACCGACTGTCCGCCAATGCTTCCCAGTCCGCCGATCATGGCTTTATCATCTTTCACATTGCGGTCGCCGTGGAGTTCCACGAAGCCATCGCAGATGCCGTTGATATAGTCGATGGTATAGGGGCGGTCGGGGTGACGCGATATCTGTACTTTCTGCCAACCGTTGAGGTTGGAATATACCTCCTTGCGTATAACCTGAAGTTTCCCTTCAAGTTCGTGGATGGCAGCACTCAGGTCAATTTTACTTTTTTCGGCAATTTGCTTTGTCTTTTCAATCTGCTCCGAAATCTCTTCTATGGGTTTTTCAAAATCGAACATAGCCTGTTGTGGGTGATAGAATTGCGAAAATATATTTTTATTTATACTCTTCGTTTTTATTTGGCAACAAAATTATGAAGCACCCGGAAAAAAAATTTGTGAAACAAAGCAGGGAATTCTATATTTGCACCCGTTAAATCGACAATCTGTCGGAGAAACTACGGATCGGTAGTTCAGCTGGTTAGAATGCCGCCCTGTCACGGCGGAGGTCGCGGGTTCGAGTCCCGTCCGTTCCGCAAGAGCCCCTGAGAAATCAGGGGCTCTTTTGTTTATATGTAAAACCGATAAACATGCTGACCGAAGCGTCAGCATCCTCCTTCAAAGGATAGAAGCGTCGCATCCTCATTGCATCCCTCTTCAGAGAATATTGCATATCAAAAAAATTCAGGGTACACGTATGTTCTGAATGGAACTTCCCGGTTTAACTTCTTCATCCCCTTTTTTAAGAATTCAGGTCACTAAAATAATGTGTAGTGTGACGGTTGTCATGTTTTAAATGCCAAAAAAAGAGGTGCTTGTGCTAAATTATTTTTATGAAGCCTGCCACATTTTATCTCAACGGAAAGAAATATGAGGTGATGATTGATGCGCATGATACACTTTCGCATGTAATACGTACAAAAATAGGGCTTACCGGCACCAAGGAAGGATGCTCGCAGGGAAGTTGCGGGGCCTGTACCGTGCTGGTGAATGATACACCGCTACTCAGTTGTATTACACCGGCCATGCGCCACAACGGGGCTTCCATTACCACCATTGAAGGCCTGGCCACTCCCGAAGGGTTACATCGCCTGCAGGAACTTTTTGCCGAAAAAGGAGCCGTGCAATGCGGATTCTGCACGCCGGGAATGATCCTCACCGCGCATGATTTTGTAAGGTCAAACCCCGATCCGTCGCTGCATGAAATAAAGGAGGCCCTTTCAGGCAATGTGTGCCGATGTACCGGATATAAAAAGATCATAGAAGCCGTTGCGGAATATGCCCGGGAACAAAACGGAAATAAAAAAGCACGCCCTCTGGCGGACGCGGAACCCTCAGCCGAAACAAAAGCACACCATACAGTGGGTGTGGGCCGCCCCTATATTGAAGTAGAAAAGAAGGTGCAGGGCCTTGCCGACTATGCCGATGATTACCGGTTAAAAGATGCACTCCATGTGAAGTTTGTGAGAAGTTTGTATCCCCATGCCCGTATCGTACACATTGATGTGACGGAAGCCATGGGCATGGAAGGCGTGCGGTATATCGCTACCGGTAAAGAACTGCCGGTCACCTTCGGGGTGCTCCCGATATCGCAGGATGAAACGGCAATGGCGATCGATAAAACACGTTATGTGGGTGAAATAGTTGCTGCCGTAGCCGCCGATACCGAAGCCCTGGCAGCGGAAGCCTGTAAAAAAATAAAAGTAACGTATCACCGCATCAAAGAGTTTCTCAGCATTGATGAATCGCTGATGGATGCCGGTGAACACGAAAAGATCCACGACTTCGGAAAACAGAACAACAACATTCATAAAAAGGCGGAACTGCGTTTCGGAAATCAGGAAGAAGGGTTGAAAGCCTGTGATATTGTGAGCCGCATGTCGTTCGCCTTTGAAGGGATCAACCATGGCTTTACCGAACCCCATGCCGCCACGGCATACTGGGATGAGAATGGCCTTACCATCATTACAGCAACCCAGGTAACCCATTACCTGCAGCGGGCACTGGCCAAAACCATGGAGGTACCTTTAAGCCGGGTACGGGTAATAAAACCCTATGTAGGCGGAGGCTTTGGTGGCAAAGGGGATCCGTTTCCGCATGAAATTATTGTTTCGCATATTGCCCGTAAAACGCGAAAACCGGTTCAGGTGAAGCTCACACGGGAAGAAGTGTTTCTCACCAATCACGGCAGGCACCCTTCGCGTATGACCCTGCAGTTAGGGGCCGATTCCAATGGCATCTTGAAAGTGCTGGATGCCGATATTGCTATTGATGGTGGTGCCTACGGAAGTTTTGGCGTGGTCACATCGTATTATAACGGGGTGCTGTTACAGGCGCCATATAAACTCGATAATTTCGGGTTCCGCACCTACCGGGTGTATACCAACAAGCCCCAGTGCGGCGCCATGCGCGGCCATGGTGCCGTGAACTCCCGCTTCGCCGTGGAATCGCTGATCGATGATATTGCCCACCGCCTCCACATAGATCCGGTGGAACTGCGTATGAAAAATTTTCTCGATTCCCATACGCTTACCGTGGGTCAGTACCGCATCACTTCCAATGGCAGCCGTGAGTCGCTGCAAACGGTTGCCGAACAATCGCAATGGAACGAACGGCATGGCAAACTGAAATACGGGCACGGGCTGGGCGTAGGGTGTGGCTTTTTCATCAGCGGCAGTGCCCTGCCCATCATCTGGAATGAGTTGCCCCAATCCACCGTGCATTTGAAACTGGATTTCGACGGCAGGGTGTTAATTACCTCTGGAGCCAATGATATCGGACAGGGGAGCGATACCATGCTGGCCGTAATTGTAGCGGAGGTGCTGAATATCGGCATGGATAAGATCTTTGTGATCGGAGCCGACACGCTTCTTACGCCGGTCGACCTGGGCAGTTATTCGAGCCGGGTTACCTTTATGGCCGGCAATGCAGCGAAAGATGCTGCCGAGAAACTGAAAGAAGAGATACTGAAAGCGGTTTCGGCGAAGAAGGAAATACCGGTGCATGAGTGTGGAAGTTGTTGAAATAGTAACAGCCGGCCGAGGAGCCGTAAATGTGAGCGGAAAATATATCTCTCCGAAACTCGGAGGCGACTTCAAAGGTGCCGGAGCAGGATTGAGTCCTTCGTATTCTTTCGGCGCCTGTGTGGCCGAGGTGGATGTGAATACAGAAACCGGACATGTGAAAATCATAAATGTGTGGGGGGCCCACGATTGTGGTAAGGCGCTGAATCCGCTGGCGGTGGAAGGCCAGCTCGAAGGCTCCTGGCACATGGGAATAGGGCAGGCCATGAGTGAAGAGATGCGTTATTTCAATGGGTTATTGCTCAATAATAATTTTCTGGATTATAAGATCCCTACATCGCTCGACACGCCCGATATTCATACCAACATCATCGAAACCATTGATCCGGAAGGCCCGTTCGGGGCAAAGGAATGCGGTGAAGGGGCCTTGCACCCAGTGATCCCGGCCATTGCCAATGCAATCTACGACGCAGTGGGAATACGTATCACCCGGTTACCAATAAGATCGGAAGATGTACTGGCGTTGTTGAAGGAGAAAAAACACCAAACTGAATCAGCTGTATTATGAATGCAACCAAAATATATCTGACACCGGAAACCACCACGGAAGCCATTAAAGCAGCACGGGAGCATCCGGGTGATTTCTTTTATCTGGCCGGTGGTACCGATGCACTGGTGAATGCATTTCAGGGTAACAAGGAAGCCGCATGCCTCATCGATATCACACAAATTGAGGCCCTGAAGGAAGTACGGTCAAATCCTGAATTTCTTTCCATTGGGTCACTGGTGAAACTTGATGATCTGAAGAAGCATCCTGCGATAGTGAAGCATTTTCCGGCATTGATCGAAGCGGCGCATGAAGTAGCTTCTCCCATGCTTCGTAAAATGGCAACCCTGGGCGGAAATGTGTTGTGCGAGAACCGTTGTTCCTTTTATAATCAAAGTGAATGGTGGCGTGAAGCAGTAGGATATTGTCTGAAATGCGGGGGCGATATCTGTATCGCTACAGGCGGAAAGAATGCCTGTTTCTCAAGGCTGGTTTCCGATACGGTTCCGGTATTGATAAGCGCCGGTGCACGGATAGAAGTAGAAGACACCGATGGCATAAAAGAGGTGGACCTGGAAAGTATCTATACCGGCGACGGGGTGAAGCCCCGAAACCTCAGCGATACTGCCCTGCTCCGGAACATAAAGCTACCGGTTCATCCGGCGTTGAAAATCGTATTTAAAAAATTACGTCCCCGACAGGCCGTTGATTTCACATCGTTAACCACAGCTGTGTCACTGAATCCGACCGGGGTACTAAGAATAGTACTGGGAGGTGTGGACCCTAAACCGGTAGTTGTTACCGGGTTGTTCACCGACGATAAAGAAGGGCTGATAAAACAGGTATTGAAACAGGCGCGGGTGATCAACAACGATTATTATTCGCGGGTATACCGCCGCGATATGATCCGTGTGTTTTTAGAACAAAGCTTCTCAGCACTCTGATTCGAAGCAACCGGATTCACTCATGCATCGAAGCTTTTTCGGTGATGGCAACAAGCTCCATTTTCAGGCTGTCACCGAGTTCACGGTCGAGGTCGGAAAAGCGGAAAAAGATATTCTCGAGTTCTTCTTCATCAAATAAAGCATAGGCGGTTTGAAATACTTCGTCATTTTCAACGGCAATATGATCGAGAAGTGCTTCTGTATACTCTACCACATTTTTTGCAGCCGTCGTATATTCTTTATGATTCAGGTTCGTTTCAATAGTACGCAGCAGGTCACGGAAATGGGTATGGTTGTCGAACATCTCCTGAATAATACCCGAAGCCACCAGCTCATTTTTCTTCGCCATTTCAGGGAACAGAATGATCTCTTCCTTGTGGTGGTGATACTGGTCGGCATACATGCGGAAAAAGCGGATCAATTCACGCATGGTGGTTTCATATTGTTCATTCCGTTTACCGATGAGTGATGCGGCATCCCTTGCCAGTGTGGCGGCCCGGGTTATCACTACATGTTCGTCATAAAGAATTTCAAGTGAGTTGTTCATGGTATGCTGGGTTTACATATTGGCACCTATACTTTTTCCACCGTCTACATAAATGGTTTGACCGGTTATAAATTGAGCCTGATCCGATATCAGATACGCAACGGTGTTGGCCACATCCTGAGGCTGTCCCATAGTGCGGGTAGGTTGGGCCTGAATAAGTTGCTGCAATACCTCCGGAGCCAGCTTTTGGGTGAGCGGTGTATCGATAAGCCCCGGTGCCACGGCATTCACACGCACATTATACCGTCCCAGCTCGAGGGCCAGCACCCGGGTAAGCGCCACCACTCCGGCCTTGGAGGCAGCGTAGTTGCTTTGTCCGCGGTTGCCCAGCCAGGCACGGGAGGCAATATTTACGATGGCTCCTGATGATTGGTCCTTCATCACCAGGGCTGCTTCACGGCACATGAGCCAGGTGCCTTTCAGGTTCACACCGATCACGGCATCAAAATCATCAGCACTCATGTTCCATATGAAATTGTCGCGTATGATGCCGGCATTATTCACCACCGCATCAATGCGTCCGGAATCCCTTTGTATATTCTGAAAGAGATCTTTTACCGAGGGCTCATCCGTAATATTGGTGTTATAAAAACAGAAATTATCATTCCCCAGTTCCGATAAAAGCTGCTTGCCTCCTTCCGCATCTGTATCCACGCCGGCTACATAATATCCATTGGACAAAGTTTCACGCAAATTGCCCTGCCAATACCTTTTGAGGCACCGGTAACGATTGCAACAGGTTTGTTTTTCATGGTAGTATGGTTACTTGGTTTTTTACAGCAATTAATTTCGCGAGAATGCTGATTGAAATTTCATCCGGATTGTCGGCCCCGATATCAAGGCCCATGGGCATATCAATCGTATCCATCTCCTCCGCCGACCTGATGCCTTCTTCCTCAAAGAGCCGCTTGGTAACTTCCACTTTTCGCCGGCTTCCGATCATACCCAGGTATGCATGCGGCTGTTTTATACAGAAGGCCAGGATCTTGCGGTCGAGCGGATGGCTGTAGGTCATAATGCAGATATAGGTTCTTACATCGAATGGCAGGCTGTGCAGCACCTCCGGGAAGGTGCCATGCAGTTTCGTAATGCCTTCACTGAGGATTTCCTGAAGGTAGTCAGCCCGGTCATCGATCACCGTGACCTCGAAATCAAAAGCCGCGGCCCTTTCAGCCAGGGCTTTTCCGGTATGCCCTCCGCCGAAAATGTATAATTTATTCTGGTTCATAACGGGTTCTATATAGAAGTCCATACTTCCGCCGCAGCACATCTGCAGGTCTTTCAACAAGTCGTAATGGATCATGCGTGAAACACCGGTTTTCATAACGGTCAGCGCATCCTCACAGATCTGTTTTTCAATTCTTCCACCTCCGATGGTGCCAATAATGGTTTTATCAGCGAACACCATCATTTTGGCACCTGTATCTCTGGGAGTTGATCCGTGCGTGCCGGTAACAATGCATAACGCAAATTCCTTATGCTCCCTGCGGGCCTTTTCAATTTCCTGATACATATTGCTCATGGTGCCGTGGTCATCATTTGACTATGAATGAATGCATCGTAATCGGCCACGGTATTAATGTTTGCCAGACAATCAGAAGTATTGGTTTCCACCCGTTCACGGCTGAACCTCTGCAGTTCATCGTGTAAATTACGGTCATCGGGTAACGGGTGCCGGAAATGTTCCATCACCGGTGCTGATATAAGTATGGGATGCCCTCCTTTACCTCCCCACGCCGGGCTTATATAGTGTGCCTTGTGGCGGCTTTTATACAGTTGGTTCAGCAGTGCCGCATTTACCAAAGGGTTATCAATGGTTTGTATAAAACAGTATTGCTGATGATGAATGGTCTGTAACCCCAGGCGCAGGGAATGGAGTTTCCCTTTTTCAGGTTGGTGGTTTTCAATAAATAATACATCGGGGAAATTCTCTTTTAACAATTTTGTTTCGATGCCGGCAAATTTCACAACCACTATTTTCTCGATGCCGGCCTGTTGATAAATATGCAGGATATGCTCCAGAAAAGTTTCATTTTCATTGAAACGGAGCAAGGCTTTATGCATCTTCATGCGTGAAGAAACTCCACCCGAAAGGATTATACAGGCTGAATGCGGCAGCGTCGGGATCATATCGGTTTTCACCGGCTTTTTTTCCGGAATTTAGGAAGCGCTTTTGGGAAGTTAACTACCTGCAATTGATGCATATATCCCCTTTTACGGTATGATGTAAATCATAATAATATCTGATAGCCATCAGAGACAAAAGACAATATCATCTGAAATTGCAAAAACGTATTTTGTTTTATTACGGGGTGTTATTCGGTTCAATTTAATTTCATAAAAATGAAACAAGCACCAGAGCGGTTATCGACTCTTCTCAACGAATGCAAACATCTTGCATTTGATCTGCAATTCACATTTGCCAAAGAATGGAAATCACAGTCGGCCGACCGGCTGCTGGTGGGCTATTTACCCATTTATGTGCCCCGGGAAATAATGTATGCAGCCAATGCATTGCCGGTAGGGATCATGGGTGTGGGCGACCGCAAACAGATCATTAAAGGGGATGCATACTTTCAGTCATACATTTGCCATTTGCCACGCGGCATCATAGAGCTGGCACTGGATAGCAATCTGGAACAGTTCGACGGGTTTTTATTCCCGTCCATCTGTGATTGTGTGCGTAACCTTTCGGGCATGTTCAAGCTGGCCAAACGGGGCCGTTTCTCACGCTATTTCGATTACCCTCAGAATTTTGAAAGCCATATCGGGGGCTCGTTTTACCGGGAGTTACTCGATACCATCTTGCACGATATGTATCAAATTAACGGGGTTGAGGTAACCACGCAACGCCTGAACCGTGCCATTGGATTATACAATCATAACCGCCGTCTTATCGAGGCCATTTATGCCATACGGCAGGAATATCCCTGGCGTTTGTCGGCTGTGGACACCTATCATCTCATACGGGCCGGTATGGTGATCAACGTGGAGAAGCATAATGAGATACTGGAGGAAGTACTTGATCTGATCGGGGAAGATTTCGGAGAAGAGATGGATAATATTCGTGTTGTGATCTCCGGTTCGTTCTGCGAACAGCCACCAGTGGGCCTTATTAAATCGATCGAGATGGCCGGTTGTTATATTGTTGACGACGACTTTATGCTGGGTTCGCGCTGGATTCTGGGTGACCTCAACGACAGTACCGACGATCCGTTGAACGAACTGGTTCAGGGCTTTCTCACCCAAAGC
>JBGAVF010000071.1:0-11424 GCA_044228315.1 Bacteroidia bacterium
CGGGTTACTAAAAGTGAACTTTGGCATTGAAGGGGTAGGCTTTGGTGCAGCCGGATTATGCCTGTTGAATTTTGCCATGGCCTGGTTCCTGCTCCCCGAATCCATCAAACAAAAGAACACCCACCGTGCCTTCAAATTTGCCCCGGTGGGCGATCTGGTACGGCAGGTGCAAAAGCCATTGTTCCGTGAATTATTTATTGCCAACTTCCTTTTTGTGGCTGCCTTCAGCATTATGCAGATCACCTCTTCCCTGCTGTGGAAAGACCAGTACGGGCTGGACGATGCCCATGTGGGTTATATGTTCATGTTCATAGGCGTGGCCTCGGCTACCGTGCAGGGCGGACTGGTGGGCCGGCTGAGCAAAATGTTCAGTGTACGGAAATTAATGGTATATGGCATCGGATTCATGACCGTGGGTTTGCTGATTTTGCCGTTTGCACCGGAACCTTATTTTTATGCGGTGGAATGTATAGGTTTGTTCACCATAGCACTGGCCAACGGTTTTCTTACACCTACACTGAGTTCCACGGTTTCGAGGCTTTCTCCCCCACAGCAGTCGGGCCGTATCCTGGGGCTAAACCAGTCCATGGCATCACTGGCCAGGGTGGTGGGCCCTTTGCTGGGAGGCTTTGTGTATGGATACCATCATGCGCTGCCCTTCATCACCGGCGCGTTGCTTATGATGCTTTGCCTGTATGTGATGCTGCATTTTTTCCGCGATCAGAAACATCTTCATTAAGATATTTGCAACATGAAATTCCCTGTCTGGTTTATTAAATCGAAAGGCGGTTATTTTTTCAAGCCGGTGCATTTCTGGGGCTGGGTATGCTATGTCATCAGCTTTGCCGACATCACCTATGCCTTTTATGCCATGAATGCACCCGGTGCTGATCCCGGGCAACAATTCAAAAATGTGCTTCCCATTGTACTTGTTAACCTGGTGATACTGGGCATGATCATTTCTTTCACATCACCAAAGGAAAAAGAGGAAGACAAAGAGCCCGAGAAACCCCTTAAAAACCGCAAAAAGTAACCCGAAGTGCTTTCGCAACGGAGGTGTAATGGCACAGTTATTATTCGTAAATTCGCATATTCTTAGTTCAGTGTACCATGAAGAAATATTTTTTGATTTTAGTAGCTCTTGCAGGGTTTGTTTCCTTCACAAGCTGCGACAATCTTTTTAAGAATAAAAAAATGAATACCGGCACCATGAATAACAATGCCGGCCCCGACGGCAGTGCCAATGGTGAAATGCCTGACATTACCTTTGAGGAGACCGATCATGATTTCGGCTCCATGAAGCAGGGTGAAATACTTACCTATTCCTACAAATTCACCAATACCGGCAAGGCCGATCTCATCATTAATAACTGCACGGCCAGCTGCGGATGTACCGTGCCGCAATGGCCACGTCAGCCCATACGTCCCGGTGAGAGCAGTTATATTGATGTGCAGTTCGACAGTAAAGGCAAAAGCAACCAGGTGGTGAAAGAGGTGCATGTGGCTACCAACTGCAATCCTGCCGTGCGTACCATAAAGTTCCATGTGAATGTGATTGTACCTGCCGCCCAATAAAGTAACCCATAAAATAATTATTAATACGTAACCTATGTTCCATTTATTTTTAGAAGCCCCTCCGCAGGATGCCATGAGCACCTGGTCAACGCCTGTTTTACTGATCGCTGTATTTGTGGTGATGTACTTTTTTATGATTCGCCCGCAGAATAAAAAACAGAAAGAGCAGCGCCTGTTTCAGGATGAAATAGTGAAGGGGGATAAGATCGTTACCATCAGCGGGATTCACGGCAAGATCGTGGACAGTGATGAAAAGACCGTGACCATTGAAATGGAGAACGGACGCATGAAGATCGAACGGGTAGCGGTGTCGGCCGAGATGACGAAAGCTACCTATCCGAAAAAATAACGGAATGCCATGTTGCGCATAGGCATTACCGGCGGAATAGGCAGTGGAAAAAGCAGGGTATGTACCTACTTTGAGAAGATGCAGGTGCCGGTGTATTATGCCGATGAACAGGCTAGCCGGATCATTGATACCAATCCGCGTATCCGGAAGAAATTACTGGGGTACTTTGGTGCCAAAGCCTATACATCCCGGGGACTGAACAAAGCCTTTATACGGAAAAAAGTTTTCGGGAATCCGGAGGCAATTGCCTTTCTGAATGCTACCACCCATCCGGTGGTGATCGCGGATTTTGTAAACTGGTGCAAAGCACGCAAAAAAGAAAAACACCTGTTTGTGCTGAAAGAAGCCGCTCTGATCTTTGAGAGCGGGAGTGATAAGGAACTCGATTTTATTGTATGTGTCACCGCCCCCGAACAGGAGCGCATACAACGGGTGGTGCAACGCGACAAGCGCACCCCCGAAGAGGTGATGTCTATTATTCAGCGGCAAATGCCGGAAGCGGAAAAAATACGCTTAAGCAATGCCGTACTATATAACAGCAACGATACCTTGCTGCTGCCCCAGCTCGTTGCACTCGAGCAACAATTCAATACATTAAGTACTCATGGAATTTAGAAAAAATTTCTGGAAACGGCTCTTTCGTGATGTGCGTTCCCGTTACCGCATCGTTATCATGAACGACACCACCTTTGAAGAGAAGGCCTCGTTCTCGCTTACCCGCTTAAACCTTTTTATTGCGTTAAGTTCACTTACCGTGTTTCTTATTTTCATGGGCGTGGCCCTCATTGCCTTCACTCCCATAAAAGAGTACCTTGATGGATGTAATGATGTTACGTTGAAGAACAAATTGCAGTCGCAGATGTTGCGCATCGATTCACTTGAGAATGAAATTCGCATGCGCGACGACCTGCTGAATTCGATACGTCGTGTGTTTAAAGACAGCATCGATATGACCACACCGCCCAAGCCAACCCAGTCGCAACCGGGCGGGGAGAATATTGACCGGAGCGCTTCACCCGGTGAACTGGCGTTGCGTGAGATGGTGGAGAAGGGCGATAAATACGCGCTCTCCCAGAATGCGGCACCCAATACGAATGCCAATACCTCCTACCTGTATCTGCCCCCTGTGAAAGGAACCATTACTTCAAAATTTGAACCGAAGGAGGCCCATTATGCAATCGATATCGTTACCAAGCCGAACGAGGCGGTACGCGCCACCCTGGATGGTACGGTGGTGTTCGCCTCCTGGACCCCGGAAACCGGCCATGTAATTGCAGTGCAGCATGCCAATAACACGATATCCATTTACAAGCACAATGCCGTGCTGCTGCGCAAGGAAGGCGACTTCATCAAGGCCGGTGATGCCATTGCCATAGTGGGGAACTCAGGGGAACTTACAACAGGCCCTCACCTGCATTTTGAAATATGGGAAGACGGATTATCCATTAATCCGGAAACGGTGATGGTGTTTTAAGAACGCTGTTCGTTAGCGCAACATTCATTTCAATAAAAGAAAGGAACTGATTCCTTTGGTGCCTCTATGTCTTCGGGAGGTTAGAATTTCAACTCATCTACCAGCACTTTTTTAAACAATGAATCGAGGTTGTTATTTGCATTCATGCGATCGAGCGGCATGGAGGTGAATATGAAGTTCGTTTGACCACTGCCGGCATCTACCCGTTTGGCACAAACCACGGCGGGTCCGGTCCAGTTCACCGGTCCGGTTTGCGTACTCACCACCAGCTCTCCGGTATATACATCCTGAAACAGGGCATTGCCGTTGTCAATGGCTTTAAGGAAGGGCCTGGCCGAACTTATGATGCCCGACGACTTTAGTGTAGGATATCCGCTGATAAGGGGTTTCATCAGTGCATTCACATTCATGCGGAAAATGCCCTGGGTATCGGGAATGAGTTCTTTCACCGGAGTGAAATCGAGCAGGGCGGAGGTACGGTAAAAATATTGGGAAAGCGTAACAGCCATAAACACCCGTCCGTTATTCGATAAAAAATCGCCCAGGCTGCGCTGTGCCAGTCCCAGTGAAACCGAATCGTTATCGCTGAACCATACCAACTTGTCGAAAAACTTCAGGGCTTTGTTTTGTGTGAAGAAGTCGGGAGCGAGTTCATCGAAATTATTATTGTTTTTCAGAAAGGCATTCAGGGTGTCGTACACGGTAACTCCGGCCGATGCGATATTGGATGCATAGAACGTGAACCGTGCCGGGTTGTAAGGGAAGGTGGCATTCACCACCAGGGTTTTGTTAATGGGTTTCTTGCAGAAAAATACATAGGAAGCTGCTGCCGGTGAGCGGGATCCCACTTTATCGACTGCCCGCAGATACACGATGTTGTTACTGTTGAGCTTCAGGCCTTTGATCAGATTGGGTAATTTCTGGTTGGTACCTGTGTATACTTCGCAATCGGGCGTGTTGCTCAGCAGGTCTTTGGCCACGAAGGCTGCCTGCGTAACCGAGGCGGCCACAATGTAGGGTGGGGTAGTGGTATCGTTAAAATACAATTCAAAATGATCGAGGTTATCAATGCCGTCGGGGTCGGTGCCGTTCCAGAAAAATTTAAAGGCCGGAAATGTGCGTTGTGTGTTTTTTGAAGGGAAAGCAGCCGAGCCGGCCGGAATAAAAAAGGCACACTGGGGTTGTGAGTTTTTCAGCGGGTAGGTAAGGCGGGCCGGGGTAGCGTCGCGCACATCGTTGTTGTCGATGGCACGTACCTGAAACAAGAAGTCGGCCGTATCTTTTCCTGCCGGAAGGTTCAGAGTAAAGAGGCTATCCTGCTTGGTGGTAAATACCCATTGTATGCCGTCGAAGCTGAATTCATAGCCTTTTACGGTGCCGTCGGCATCATCGCCCCACCAGGTGATCCGTACCTGTGATATAAAGCGTGTATCACCGGAACGTATGATAGTGTCGGCCGCTACATGGGTTTCGGGGGCTTTGTTGCCGGTTGTGTTGCCAATAAAGTTTTTTTTACACGACCACCAAAGGGTAAGGCAGCACAAAAGAGGAAGCATGTATCGCATACGAAGGCAAAGTAAAGAAATTCTTTGATGCGGAAAACACGAAATGAAAGGGGGATACCGGGAAAACAGAAGTAAAAAAAAATGCGGAATTCCGGGAAAAGGAACTCCGCATTGCAGGTTTTCCGAGATGGGTTAGTTTCTTACAACCAGTGCATTCTCAAAGCAATCCAGTATCACCGGTTTGCTCTTGTCGATACTGCCGGCAAGGATGCGCTTGCTGAGCAAATTCACCACCTCTTTCTGAATAAGCCGTTTTAACGGGCGGGCCCCATACTGCGGTTCAAAACCTTCATGGGCCAGATAGTTCAGGGCCTCTTCAGTGTATTCAAGAACCATCTCATTGTCTTTCATCAGTTCCTGCAGATGGCGCAGCTGCACTTCCACAATTTTGCGTATTTCCTTGCTGCGGAGCGGGTTGAACATGATGATCTCATCCACACGGTTCAGAAACTCCGGACGTATCTGTTTACGCAGCAGTTCCATTACCTGCACTTTCGTTGTTTCAATCACACCAAACAGGTCCTCATCTTCTTTCACATTCTCAAAATTTTCCTGAATGATATGCGAGCCCATGTTGCTGGTCATGATCACAATGGTATTCTTAAAGTTGGCCGTGCGTCCTTTGTTGTCGGTAAGACGTCCGTCGTCGAGCACCTGCAGCAGAATATTGAATACATCCGGATGGGCTTTCTCAATTTCATCAAGCAATATTACGCTGTAAGGACGTCGGCGAATGGCTTCGGTGAGTTGTCCGCCTTCATCATACCCTACATAGCCCGGAGGTGCACCGATCAGGCGGCTCACGGTATGTTTTTCCTGATACTCACTCATATCGATGCGCACCAGGGCCTGTTCGCTGTTGAACATATATTCAGCGAGGGCTTTGGCCAGTTCGGTTTTTCCTACGCCGGTGGTGCCCAGGAAAATAAAGGAACCAATAGGCTTCTTCGGATCGTTGAGTCCGGCACGGCTGCGGCGCACGGCATTGCTCAGGGCCTCGATGGCATCGTCCTGACCCACCACCCGTTTGTGCAACTCTTCTTCCAGGTGAAGCAGTTTCTCGCGTTCGCTTTGCAGCATGCGTTGTACCGGAACCCCGGTCCATTTGCTGATGATCTCGGCGATGTTTTCACTTGTTACTTCTTCGTTGATCAGTGAGGTGTTGTTGGTTTGCTTTTCGGCAAGCTGTGCCTGGTACTGTCCCAGCAGCGTTTCTTTTTCCTTGATACGGCCGTAGCGGATCTCAGCCACTTTTCCGTAATCGCCGGCACGTTCGGCATGGTCGGCTTCAAACTTCAGGTTTTCAATTTCCGACTTGGTCGATTGTATGCTTTCCACAATAGCCTTCTCTTCCTGCCACCGCGATTTCAGGGCATTGCGTTCGTCAGTATACTGGGCAATTTCTTTTCCCAGTTCATCCAGCTTTTTGGTATCGCCTTCGCGTTTAATAGCTTCCCGCTCAATTTCAAGCTGCATAATTTTACGCTCGATCTCATCCAGTTCTTCGGGTACGCTGTCGATCTCCAGCCTCAGCTTGGCAGCGGCTTCATCAATTAGGTCGATGGCTTTGTCGGGCAGAAAACGATCGGTGATATAACGTTGCGATAATTCCACCGCAGCTATGATCGCTTCGTCTTTAATGCGCACCTTGTGGTGTACTTCATACCTTTCTTTTAAGCCCCGCAAAATAGAGATCGCACTTTCGGTATCGGGCTCGTCCACAAACACCTTCTGAAAACGGCGTTCCAGGGCTTTGTCTTTCTCAATATATTTCTGGTATTCGTTCAGGGTGGTGGCACCAATGGCACGCAACTCACCACGGGCCAGGGCCGGCTTCAATATATTGGCGGCATCCATGGCGCTTTCTCCGCCGCTACCGGCACCCACCAGGGTATGGATCTCATCAATGAAAAGGATGAGGTTCCCATCACTGTTCACCACTTCTTTCACCACGGCTTTGAGTCGCTCTTCGAATTGTCGCTCTTCGAATTCACCTTTGTATTTGGCTCCGGCAATCAGAGCACCCATATCCAGCGAAAACACCTGTTTCGATTTCAGGTTCTCGGGCACGTCGCCCGACACGATACGATGGGCCAGACCTTCGGCAATGGCTGTTTTACCCACACCGGGTTCACCAATCAATACAGGGTTATTTTTGGTACGTCGGGAAAGGATCTGCAATACCCGGCGGATCTCTTCATCCCTGCCGATCACCGGATCAAGCTTGCCTTCGGCAGCCATCTGGTTGAGGTTACGGGCATATTTGTTCAGGGCGTTGGTAGTGGTTTCAGCAGTTTGTTCGCTGATGGTTTGTCCGCCACGTAGCTCCTTAATTGCGGCTTTCAAAGCCTTTTCGGTAAGACCGGCGTCGGTTAATATACGGGCCGTTTTATCCTTCTGATTGAGGAGGCTGAGGAGAAGATGTTCCACACTTGCAAATTCATCTTTAAACTCCTTCATAAAAGTAGAAGCTTTAAAAACCACCTGCTGTGCATCGTTGCTGAGGTAGGGCTCACCGCCGCTTACTTTGGGGTAATTAGCGATCTGGGCATCGAGTACTTTTCCGAGCTGTGTAGTATTAACCCCCGATTTTTTCAGGAGGTAGGGAACGGTATTTTCATCGGTGACCAGTATGCCTTTCAGCAGGTGTCCGGTTTCAACGGCCTGCTGGTTGTTGGTGACTGCCAGTTCCACGGCTTTTTGAACCGCTTCCTGGGCTTTGATGGTGAAATTATTTAAGTTCATAGAAATTGTATTTCTTTCGAATTTTTACTTCAGGTATCAAATACATCACCAAAAGCAAAAACAGGTAATTTTAGCAGGAAACAGGAAAAAAGGTTCGGAATTTTGGGGAAACGGGGACGTAGGAAAGTTGTTTTTCGGAAATAATTGCAGATTCCGGGGCGTTTAATAGAGTTTCTCCTCAATCTCTTTCAGCACCTGAATGGGGCGACGGCTGCGCCAGTTTATATCATCGAAGAAGAAAACGTAGTTCCCAATCTGTTCCTGCCGGAACTCACGTACCACATGTTCCTGATAATTCACAAATGCTACGAAGCCGCCTTCTACATCTTCGGCCAGCTCCGCATAATAATCATCACCCCCGCCGTGGAAGTTGAGTACGTTCTCACCTATGAGAATGAATTTATGAATGCCGTCGGTCATCAGCGGTTCCAGAATTTCCCGTTTCAGTAGCATGATATCGTTGGTGATGGCATCGTTCCATTCGCCGATACATTCAATAATGGCATAGCCTTTTTCGTAATCAACAAACAGGATCTTGATAAAAAGTGTTTCACTGCCGAAGTCATCCCATTGTGGGTGCAGCAGGTAATTGTAAATGCGTTTATCGAACGAAAACTCGTTGTATTCCCGCTGGTAAAAAGGCGATAACTCGTCTTCTTCCGCGATGTACAGATCACGCCACTTGAAAAAAGGTTCTATATCGTGCATACATAAAAACCACGAAGCGAATAACGCGTACCGGGGCTGTTTATTTTGGATAGGCAAAGTTACGCAAATCGTATATCAAACCCGGTGTGGTGCGGTTACGGGCGCTTATTTTCTATCCGTACTTTTTAATAAACACCGGGCATCCGAAACCTGTTTTTTGTGAAGAACTTCACCTTTTGCCGGCCTGCTGTGAGGGCTAATTTGCTGCCTTATTATATTAAATCAATTCAGGCATCGTTACCTATAACTAGAAACCCGAAGAACCCTATGCTTCTATCCACATTATTCCTACAGGCGCAAACCATAGCCGACTCTGTTGTCACATCCGGAGCTACCGGAACCCCGCCGGCTGAAACCCAGGCTACCCTCAGTTTATTCGATTTGTTTATGAAAGGCGGGGTCATTATGTACCCAATTTCAGCCCTCAGTTTGATATCTATCTACTTTTTTGTGGAGCGCTATTTAACCATCAGCAAAGCGTCGAAAATTGATCCCACATTTATACTGCAGGTGAAGGACCAGATCAGCAGCGGTAACCTGAAAGGGGCCAAGCAACTGTGTGAGCGCACCCAAACACCGTATGCCCGCATCATCGAAAAAGGGGTGTCGCGTATCGGCAACCCTCTGAAGAATATTGAGGTGGGTATGGAAGCCGTGGGCAAGCTGGAAATTTACAAACTCGATAAAACGCTTTTTGTGCTGAGTACTATTGCCTCCATTGCACCGATGTTCGGTTTTTTAGGTACAGTGTTTGGAATGATCAAAACCTTCTTCACCATTGCCCAGTCGGCCAATATCAGTATCGACACCATTGCCGGCGGTATCTACATTAAAATGGTATCATCGGCCGCCGGACTTATTGTTGGACTGATGTCGTATGTGTTCTACAATTACCTCAATGCCCGTATCGATAAAGTAGTGAATCAGATGGAGGCCGTATCGTTCGAATTCCTTGAAATGCTTCAGGAGCCTGCCAAGTAATTTTTTAATATTACAAAATCATGGAACTAAGAGACCGACGCCACAGACAACCGCACATGGAAGCAGGTGCGCTGAGCGATATTTTGTTTTTCCTTCTCATCTTCTTTCTGATCACCTCAACCATGGCGAATCCGAACGTGATAAAGCTGACCCGGCCGAAATCGACCTTCGTGGGTTCTTCCAAAGCCACCGCGGTGGTGTCGCTCGACGATCAGGGAAATCTTTTTGTTAACCGCACCCCGGCCCAGATGGAAACGCTGGAAGCCACACTGGGCAATGAACTGAAAGGTAAAGAAGAACCCACTGTGATGCTGAACATTGCCAATAACATGACCGTAGATAAAGTGGTGCAGATCATGGATATTGTACAAAACAAACTGAAAGCCAAAGTGATACTGGCTACCGATAAGGTGAAGCAGCAGTAAGACCTGTTTACCTTTACCCACCCACGCATATAAAAGAGTATTATGGACGATACCCGAAATAAAACCACCGGCATACTTGTGACCCTTGGGTTTCACGCATTGATCATTTTTTTACTCATTGTACTTCCCGGCTTTGTAAGCGAAACCCGCTTCGCTGGAGAAGGTATTGAAGTTGCGCTGGGAACCAATATTGATGGTGGCCCCGACCAAACCATGGCCGATCAGGGCGGGGAACAACAACAGGAAGCCACACCGCCTCAGAACAGCGGCGACAACAGCCCCGATAAGGAGATGAGTACCGATGAGAACAGCGAAAGCAATGTAGCGGCACCGGACAATAAGAACAAGAAAAATCCGGCCCCGAAAACCAATACGAAAACCGATGCTAAAACGTCACCCAATACCAAGACGGATACCAAAACCACCCCGGAAAAAAAGGTAGATGAGAGTTCTCTGTTCAAGAAAAAAGGACAAACCAACGGCAATCCGGGCGGTGACCCCAACTCCAAAGGCTATGGCGACGGTAAGGAAGGTAATAAAGGCAGTCCCGACGGAAACCCTAATGGCAATCCCGATGGGAATAACCCTACCGGAAACTACGGTATTAAAGAAGGTGCAAATTTGAAAGGACGCACCGTGAGTAAACCTATTTCATTCAGCAAAGACTTTGAAGAGGTTGGTACCCTTGTCCTGAAAATTGTGGTTGATAGAAATGGTAACGTGATAGATGTGCGCACTGTTACTGGAATGGGGAGTACTATTACAAACTATAAGCAAAAACAACAAGCCATTGCGGAGATTAAAAACAATTTGAAATTCAACTTCAAGGCCGATGCAGATGAGGAACAAATAGGGTATTATAAAATTACCTTTACAAAGCGGTAATCACTTCCTGCCTCCTATATTTGCGCTGTGCTTTCGTACGAAGAAACCCTCGCATATCTTTACGCACAGCTTCCCATGTTCACCCGTGTAGGCCCCGCGGCTTACAAACCGGACCTGCATAATACCATACAACTTTTAGAAGCCCTGGGCAATCCGCAGCAAGGATTGCGTTGCATTCATATTGCCGGTACCAATGGCAAAGGAAGCACCAGTAATATGCTGGCTGCCATTCTGCAACAGCAAGGATACACCACCGGGTTATACACCTCACCGCATCTGGTCGACTTCAGGGAACGCATTCGTATCGACGGCGCCATGATCGGGAAACAGGATGTGATCGATTTCACGGAGCAGCACCGCAGCTTGTTTGAAGCCATTCAACCTTCTTTTTTTGAAATGACGGTTGGATTGTGTTTCGATCATTTCCGTAAAAATCCGGTTGAGATCGCGGTGATTGAAACCGGTCTCGGTGGCCGGCTCGATTCAACCAACGTGATCACACCGGTGATCAGCATTATCACCAATATTGGTTTTGACCATATGAACCTGCTGGGCGATACCCTGCCGAAGATCGCTTCTGAAAAAGCAGGCATCATAAAACCGGGCATTCCGGTGGTCATAGGTGAAACCGATGCGGAAACCGCTCCGGTGTTTCAGGATAAAGCGATGCAATGCCACAGCCTGATCGTTTTTGCCGATGAACAAATTGAAATTATA
>JBGAVF010000072.1:0-11338 GCA_044228315.1 Bacteroidia bacterium
ATCACCCGTGAAAAGGAGAAACTGAGCCGTGTGCTTAGCGGTATAGCCGACCAGAACCGTTTGCCGGCTGCCCTCTTCATCGTGGATATTAAAAAGGAACATATCGCAGTAGCCGAAGCCCATCGTTTGAACATTCCTACTTTCGCTATTGTAGATACCAACTCGGATCCAAACCAGGTTGATTTCGCAATACCGGCTAACGATGACAGCATCAAATCAATTGAATTGATCACCAAAGCGATAACCGCCGCTATTGAAGAAGGATATAACGAACGCAAGCGCGATAAAGAAGAGGCTGAAACCAAAGCCGATGCCAGCGCAACAGCAGAAGCATAAAAATCTCTTACAGGAGAATCACCATACAAAAGGGATTTAATGCAAAACATTAAGTCCCTTTTTTATAAATCCACCTGAAACCAAATCATTAAAAAACCAATAATTTTTTCAAATTGAATATGAGTACTGTATCAATATCAGCAGCCGATGTAAACAAGCTGCGCATGCAAACCGGAGCCGGTATGATGGATTGTAAAAAAGCCCTTACCGAAGCGGAAGGTGACTTTGAAAAAGCTATCGAAATTCTTCGCCTGAAAGGCGCCAAGATCAGCGCCAGCCGTGCCGACCGTGAAACCAAAGAAGGTACCGTAGTGACCAAACTCAGTGCCGATATGAAAAGCGGTGTGATCCTGGGATTGAGTTGCGAAACTGATTTCGTGGCCCGTGGAGAAGGATTTATTGCCTTTGCCGAACAATGTGCCGAAATCGGTTTGACGAACAATATAACCACTCTGGATGAACTTAAAGCCGCTAAATTCGGCGATCGTACCATTGCCGATGCCATTACCGAGCAGGTGGGTAAAATTGGCGAAAAGATCGATATCGCACATTATGCCCTTATTAAAGGTGACCTCATCGTATCCTATATTCACAGCAATAAGAAAAACGGATCCCTTCTGGCATTGAATGCTCCTGCCGCTACAGAAGAAATTTTGAATGCCGGTCGTCAGGTGGGCATGCAAATCGTAAGCATGAACCCGATCGCTCTCGATAAAAACGATGTTCCTCAGGACGTTGTGGAACGTGAAATGGAGATCGGAAAAGAACTGGCCCGCCAGGAAGGCAAGCCGGAAGCCATGCTTGAGAAAATTGCCACAGGCCGTTTGAACAAGTTCTATGAAGAGAATACCCTGCTTAACCAGGTATTTGTGATCGATACTTCTAAAAAGATATCACAGATGCTGGATGGCGTAAGTAAAGGCCTCACCGTTACTGCATTTAAAAAGGTAACTCTCGGATAATAAAAAAAGAAAAAGCGAAACATGTAGTTTCGCTTTTTTTATGTTTGTTCATTAATATTCCCCAACCGTTATGAAATACAAGCGTATACTTCTTAAACTCAGTGGCGAAAGCCTCATGGGTGAACAGCAATTTGGTATTGATCCGAAAATCCTTGAGCAATATTCAGATGAAATTAAAAGTGTAGTGGATATGGGTGTAGAACTTGCCATTGTAATAGGCGGAGGGAATATCTTCAGGGGTGTTCAGGGGGTGGCCGGTGGCGTGGTAGATCGTGCACAGGGTGATTATATGGGCATGCTGGCTACCGTCATCAATTCAATGGCACTGCAAGGGGCCCTCGAAAAACACGAAATAAAAACACGCCTGCTCAGTGCCATAAAAATGGAGCAGATCTGCGAACCGTTCATTCGTCGCAGGGCCATACGGCATCTTGAAAAAGGCCGTGTGGTAATTTTCGGTGCAGGCACCGGCAATCCGTATTTTACTACCGATACCGCCGCTGCCCTGCGTGGGGTTGAAATAGAAGCCGATGTGATCTTAAAAGGTACGCGTGTGGACGGTATCTATACCGCCGATCCGGAGAAAGATAAAAATGCGGTTCGATTCGACAATATCTCGTTTAATGAAGCCATCAGCAAGAACCTGAATGTGATGGATATGACCGCTTTCACTTTATGCCAGGAAAACAAAAAACCCATTGTGGTATTTGATATGAACAAACCGGGAAATCTGGCACGGGTTGCTATTGGTGAGCCGGTGGGAACGCTTGTATCCAATTGATTGGAACAATTCCCTCATTTAATTATTCTGCTTTTTTCAGTCCGATCTTTTCACCTTCCTTCAGCATGAGAGCATACGCTTCTTCATAATTGTTGGAAATAATGCCATCGAGAATGGCTTCCCGAATGGCCGTTTTTATTACACCCACCTCACGGCCGGGTGATAAGGCAAACGCTTTCATAATATCCTCTCCGGTTACCGGTGGTTGCCAGTTCCGGATATGGTCTTTTTCCTCTACCTCTTTTATTTTGGCATCCACGATCTCGTAATTCTCCAGAAACCGCTTTTTCTTCGCTTCGTTTTTGGATGTAATATCCGCACGTACCAGCTTCATCAATGCATCAATATCGTCGCCTGCATCAAATATGAGGCGTCGGATGGCACTGTCGGTAATGTTCTCTTTTGTGAGAGCAATAGGGCGTAAATGAAGCAATACCATCTTCTCCACAAATTTCATTTTCTCATTCAAGGGCAGCTTCATACGTTTAAAAATGCGGCTTACCATTCTCGAGCCTTTGTGTTCATGCCCGTGAAAGGTCCATCCTTCGCCTTCTTCAAATTTCTTGGTGGCCGGCTTGGCAATATCGTGCAGAATAGCTGCCCAGCGCAGCCAAAGGTCGTCGGAAAGCTGGCAAAGATTATCCAGTACTTCCAGGGTGTGATAAAACACATCTTTATGACCACGCCCTTTAATAACATCAACACCCATCAACTGCACAAACTCAGGGAATATGAGTTGCAGTAATCCGGCCTCGTGCAGCAGATTGAATCCAATGGAAGGCTTGGGAGATGCAATGATCTTATTCAGTTCATCATTGATGCGTTCTTTGGTAATGATATCAATACGGTACGCATTGCGTTTAATCCCCGCAAAGGTTTCCGGGGTTATACTGAATTGAAGCTGGGTGGCAAAACGTATGGCCCGCATCATGCGCAGCGGGTCGTCACTGAAGGTGATATCAGGATCCAGAGGCGTACGTATGATCTTTTGCTCCAGGTCATGAAGTCCGTTGAACGGGTCGATGAGCGTGCCGAAAGAATCGTGATTGATGGAGAACGCCAGCACATTGATGGTGAAATCGCGGCGGTTCTGGTCATCCGTAAGGGTGCCGGGCATTACATCCGGATTGCGGCTTTCACTTTTATAGGATTCTTTCCGGGCCCCAACCACCTCAATTTCGAGGTCAGGGGTTTTTATCTGCGCTGTGCCATACGTTTTAAAAATACTGATACGGTCGTTGTGGTTCAGTTCTTCAGCCAATGCTTTGGCATACTCAATGCCGTCACCTACCACTACAATGTCAACATCCTTGCAAGGACGGTTCAGCAGGCGGTCGCGCACAAACCCCCCGATCACATATACCGGTACCTGCAAACGTCGGGCTACCTGTGAAGCGGTTCTGAAATAGGGATGATCAAGAAAATGCGCATGCATGGGTGCAAAAATACACCAAGTTATATGGATAATGATGCGGGCATCTGAAAATCAGCAATGAGCAGACAAAGAGTACCCTATGACAACAAGGTTAACTAAGCCGAACGAGCCTGATTAATGCATCACCGTTATCCGATGTATTTCAATGCCATCAATAGTGAGGTAATAAATGCCCGGTGAAATGAACGATGTGTTCACCACCGTACGACCCGGATTCAGATTCCCTTCCCATACTGCCTTGCCCAACGCATCTACCAGGAGGTAAACTGTTGGCATAAAATCATCCGTGGTTACAATTGTAAATGCTTCTCCGGCCGGATTCGGGAATACGTGTATGCCGGTATTGTCTAGCCGTGCATTCATTCCGATTTTCGTAATGAGCACACAGGCAGAGGTATCGGAGCAGTTATTGGCATCTTTCAAAATCACTGCATAACTACCGTTCTTTGTGGCCGTATACTGATTGCTTGTAGCGCCTGCAATCGGTGCATAATTATTGTTGCAGTCAACCCACTGATACGAAGGTACGCTGGCATTGGCGGTTATAGTATTTCCGTTGAGAGCGGTGGTTTTATTGATGGGCGTTTGTACTACCGCTGTAATGGCTTTGCGTGAGGCGGTAACGCAAGGGCTGTCGGTGGCCTCTGCATAGTAGGTTGTAGTTGTTGAAATTACGGGTGTGGTAAATGTGTTTCCACTGCCCAGCAATGCACCTCCAACGGCGGATGAATACCATTTGATTTGTCCGGCACTGGCTGTGGCATTCAGCACGAATGCCGATGGGCGGCAGCTGGCTGCAGGATTGGATGCCGTAATGGTTGGCAAAGGCTTAATGATGGCCGAAACCGGAACTCTTGGAGCGGAGGTACAGATATTGTCTTTAACCTCAACCCAATACCGTGTAGTTGTGGATAATGCCGGGGTTGTAAAGGTATTTCCGGTGGTAAGTGCTGTGCCACCTGTTGAATCGGCAAACCAGCTGATGGTGCCACTCGCGGCGGATGCCGATAGGTTTACAGTTCCCGAACCACAGGCAATGCCGTGGATTACAGAACTGATCACAGGTATTGGAAGAATGGTTGCGGTAACAGCAGAACGGGAAGTACTGCTGCATCCGTTGGCATACGCTTCGGCGTAATATGTAGTGGTTGAACTCAATGCCGGTGTGGTGAAGTTGTTGCCAGTAAAAAGTGGCGTGCCCCCACTGGAAGCCGCATACCAGCGAATGGTTCCGGCACTGGGAACTGCACTTAAAGTTACGGTGCTGCCTTTGCATCCATCGTTATTGGTGACCCCGTTTATGGTAGGTATGTTATATACAAAGGCTGCCACAGCGGTGCGTGAAGCCGAAGTACAACCATTGCTCTGCACCTCGGCATAATAGGTTCGTGTGGAATTGAGAAGAGGTGTTGTAAATGTATTTCCCGTATCCAGACTGCCTCCTCCGCTGGCACTTGAAAACCAGTACACAGTTCCTGAAGAGGGTGTGGCTCCGATAGTTACGGTTCCCGGTCCGCAGGTGCCGGAAGGGGAGGTGGAGCTTATAGTAGGTAATGCAATTACGGTAACGGTTACCGCTGTGCGTGGGGAAGAAACACAATTGAACGATTGCGCTTCGGCATAATATGTAGTGGTAGCCGAAACAGATGGGGTTACAAAAGCGTTGCCGCTGTAGAGTGCTGTTCCGCCGGTGGCTGCCGCGTACCAGCTTACCGTGCCGGCGCTGGCTGTAGCATTAATTGTGGCAGATCCGGGTCCGCAAATGCTGGTTCCTGCGCTACTGGTGATGGAAGGTATGGCCCGAATGGATGCCAGCACAGCAGTGCGGGCAGGGGAGATGCAGTTGCCCAGTTTTGCTTCTGCATAATAGGTAACCGATGAAGAAAGATACGGGGTCGTAAATGTAACACCGGTATCAAGTAAGGTTCCTCCGGTTGGGGCATTATACCAGCGAACAATACCGTTGGATGAGGCACCTAAGATCACGGTACCTGAACCACAACTTTGTCCCGGTGTAGTGGATGTGATTTGCGGTGCCAGAAATGTTATTTTCTTGCTTCCCGATGTGGAAGAAGTGGAACCGAATGAACAGGTAACGACACAACGAAACCATGTTGTAGCGGTTATTGTAGCAACATACTGATCCTGCACCGCACCGGTAATGTTGGTAAAGGTGGTGCCATTGGCCGAGGATTGCCACTGGTAAGCGTTGCCTGTGCCTAAACCGGTACTTCCACTCAAACTCAGAAGAACTGACCCTGAGTTACATATGGTGTCGGTGGCTGAAACTGCGTTGCCGGCTGATGTGTTGGCGCAGTTCGGGCGCGGCACTCCGTCGAACTCATCGGCCCCGATATCAGTTTTGGATCCTCCGCCTCTTACACTGCCAGTAGGTCCGGGACGATTATTATTGTCATAATCAGTATTTATTCCGCTTATCGTCATTCCTGCCGATTCGAGAAAAGAAACCGGTGCACCGGTGGTGTCGATGTGTAGATCAATGGTGGCTGAAGTTCCTGCAGCATTTTTAAAAAGAGGATTCACCGTAACACTGATGCTGTCCTGTCCGGTAGCTGCCTGCCAGGCTGATAATGAAGTATAATCGGTGCCGTTGTACTGATTAAGAAAGGAGGGACCGGTATAGTAATTATTGCTGTTTATAGCCTGCGTGCTGACAGTCCCCAGTTTAATACCGGCATGCTTTCCGGTGGATGTGCCATTGGTGCGGGTATTGAGGAAGATGTTGTTTTTAATTTCGCGTGAAGTTGAGGTTAATGAACTTGCCATAGCACAGGTATTGGCTGAACCTGTGCTTACATTGGTGCCAACCACAGCTATTGAATTGTAGTATATGGCATTGGTACCACCGTCTTCATTAATTCCGTTGATCGTTAATGAAGTAGTAACCGGGTTGCCGTTTTCATCTAAACCCAGCCGTATCATATTATTATAGAATCGTGCGGATCCGGTTGTGATGTCAATGCCATTCAATCCACCACCGGCACCGTCCACATTCAGTGAATGGATCAGGTTACCGGCAACGGTATTTGTACCGGTGGTAGCTCCGGTCATGGTAATGCCCGAAACAGTCATTGCACCACCTCCGGTATTTTTAATGGTATGTATGGTATTGTTGGTTATGGTTTGTCCTGTTCCACCGCCCCCGGATATTATAGCAATAACAGACGCATTGACGCCGGTTCCTGCGCTGTTGCGCGATGAGAAGATATTGTATATGAGATTGTTTTTCACTTCGAATACCGAGGTGGATCCACCGGTGTAAATGCACCGGGTGGTTCCGCTCACCGAATTCATATTACTGAAAATATTGTTGTTTATCTGATGCACAAATCCCGCATAATTCGCTCGCATTATAATAGCCAGAATACTGTTTGAGGTAGCGTTGTACCAGCAATTGGAAAGGGATGGACTTCCAAAGGTATTGTTATTGATGATCATGGAAGCGGTACTGCCGGTGATGTCGATGCCCCGCAAACTTGTGCCTCCGCTTCCGGAGATGCTTGTACTGCCGAATAGATTACCCGATATATTTATGGTATCGAAGGTGCCACTACCCATTCCGATAATAGAAAAAGTGGTGCTGGAGGGTGTACTGGTGAGTGAAATACTTCCGGTTACCGACTGACTTCCAAAACTGTTTCCGAATACATTTACTTTGCCATTGTTGATATGGAGGAGGGATTGCAAAATACTGGTATTTGTAGTTGCCATGGTAATGTTTGAAATCTCATTACTGTCAATGGTCGTGCGTGATGAAGTACTTACATTCAGATAAATAGCCTGCAATTGGGCTGATGTGGTAAGGGCGGTAGGCGTGCCGGCACAATCGGCTGCCGATCCGCCGATCTTGTTTTTCCGAATTATAAAATTCCCTCCGCTGGTATTGTTGATGTAAATGCCGGAATAGGTAGCTGAAGAGATGCTGCGTGCCGAGGTCTGAAAAAAGCTGTTTCCATACATAGTGAAGTCACTGCATGCACTGCCTGCATAAATGCCGGCCCGGTCGCCAGTGGTCGCTGCATAAAAATCATAGATCCAGCATCCGCTGATGAGGTTATTGGTGTTTTCTTTACCGGTTGATCCGGATGCATAAATGCCATATCTCGGGGTGCTGCTGCTTGAGGCGGGACCCATCAATACCGAAATAATCTTGTTGCTGTCGTTTCCATTGGCTACAGCATCGGTGCTGATAAATATGGATCCTGAGGTAGTTGAAGCCGAACCGCCAAAAACGCCGCAATTCTGTATGGTATTCTTCGTGGCTCCGTTGATGAAACGGATGGTACTGGTACCTGATGTTGATGCATTGGAATTGTTTACAATCAGCAAGGAATCGTTTCCGGGATACAATCCGTCGATGGTGATATTGTCGGCACCGTTAAAGTCGATAAGCGGGGCTGCTAAATTGCCGGCAATGGTTTTTAATCCGCCTCCGGTAGGTTTAATGGTCATGGATGAATAGGATGCTCCGCCCGTACCCGAAGCGTTAATAACCGCCGTAGCGGTCTCAAAGGTGTTACCGGTAAGGGTGATGACAATGCTTCCTGTATGTTTCCCTACATTAATGGAGTCGAAAGCCAGCTTAAGGGTTGAATAGGTGGTAGTGCTGGTAAGTCCTCCGGTTGAGTTCACATTCACCTGTGCCTGCGCATAGTTGCCAAATAGGGAAATGATCAGTATCGCAATAAGATGGCGTAAATTGAAAAAGGTATTTTGTAAAATGGAATTCATAGGCAAGGTGTTTTTGAACATCAAAAATAGAATCTTAATTGGGAATCATGCAGATAATTCAATACAGGTCAATCGTAAACGTACCATCGGTGCGGAACTGAATATGCTTTATCGTTCCATCGGGGAATTCGAAGGTATGGAAATAAGGGATTATGAACCCTTTGAAACCGGGTGCTAATGGCTTCAGATTGGCAAACTGTCGTGATGCATTCAAAAAAGGAATTTCAATGCTTGCCAGGGGTTTACGTAACTGAAAAATGAGTTTTGAAATGAATTTCCCCGGCTCGTTGCGGGGTATAATCATCCGGAAAGCAGCCGTTTTATTCTCTGAATACAAGCTGTCTGCCAGATTCATGGCATCGGGTATTCGGGCAATCACAGGGTTTTCAGCAAATTCAAGTATGTCGGCTGCAAAAGGAGGGAAGTCTTTTATATACCGGCCCAGCATATTCAGGTCAGATACCAGCACCGTAATTTCAGATGTTTCCGGCATAAATCCTTTCAGTTTTTGAACAGCCATTTCCTGTGTG
The DNA here is from genome assembly GCA_044228315.1 of Bacteroidia bacterium. Taxonomy (GTDB): domain Bacteria; phylum Bacteroidota; class Bacteroidia; order UKL13-3; family UKL13-3; genus CAINMV01. The sequence continues at coordinate 8,797 of JBGAVF010000072.1, forward strand.
GCATCGGCGGCCAGGCACCAGCCACTGTCGTGGGGCATCAGAATCACTTCCTGGTTTCGCAGTGCTTTTAAGGCGTCTTGTATATCGGGTTTATTCATGCGGAAGTTCAATGCTTGTGGCACATCTGAAATGACCTTCCGGACAGGCCGTTTTTCCATGTATACCGCAAGGGCGGCAGGATAAGGTTTCATGGGTTTGAATAATCCGTGAGGTATCGCTCAACGGGCCAAATCCGAACTCGGGAAGGGTGCTGCAAAAGAAGGCAGTGCAAGGGGCATTGGTGGCACTGCAAAGATGCAATGGTGCCGAATCGTTCACATAATTCATGGAGGCATGCTGCATCAATGCTGCTGTTTGCAGCAATGTCAGTTTCCCGCACAGGTTCTCAATGCTTGCTTCAGGCACCTGCACCCGGATCTCTTCCGCCAGGGCAAATTCATCAGGGGCACCGATAAGATATACCTGCGTTTTTATGTTTTTTATGAGTTCAACCCATTTCGATACCGGAAGCCGCTTGGTAAACCATACCGAACCGGGGGCCATACATACATACGGCTTCTTTCGCCCATACAGTGCTTGTTCAATATCATGGGCCGATGGGTACAGTTTCGGGCGAGACGGTGTGGTGTCGGTTAGAAACGCAATGAGCTGCTGGTTGCGTGCCGTTTCATGGGTGTTATTACCGATCTCGTGCCGGTATTTGTGAGTGTATATCACAGCAAACGGATTCGTATGAAACCCGGAGATAAACGGGGCCCCGCTGCTGAATGCAATAAAACCGGAACTGCCGTGTCGGTGCAGGTTGATCACGTATTTATATCGGTTGCCCCGCACCTTTCGGGCTACCTGTAGCAGATTTTTTAGTTTGTCTTCTTTCTTATTCCACACAATTACCTCATGCAGAAAAGGATGATTATAAAAGATGGCTTCATTGCCTTTGCGCACCAGTATGTCAATTTCGCTATGGGGGAAAAAGGAATTCAGTTTTTCAAGAACCGCGGTGGCCAGTATCACATCACCGAGAAAGGACGTCTGAATCACCAGAAATTTTGGATGCATGGTACAAAATTAGGCAAATGGGGCCGGTTATTTTTTCCAGTGCATTTCCACCCGTGAAAATTGAACCGGACTGCGCAATGGCGGGTTCTTTTTGCGTATCACTAAATGTATTTCAACTATCTCGGGCCCTTCGGTGTTGGCTCTTGCCTTTTTCATGATGCGGGCAGCGGTTTCTTCCATCAGCCGGCAGGGTATCTTCATCTCATCCAGTACCAGCCGGTGCATCCATTCATAATTGAGGGTTTTATCAAGGTCAGTGAATTCTTCTTCAGGAGAGGTGTTCAGTACCGCCGTCATATCGATGAGGAAGTGGTTCCCTCTTTCCTGCTCGAAATCGTAATAACCAATTTTGGCATCGCATTGTATGCCTTCCAGGGCAATGGTGGTTTGAAACACGTGAAGCGTTGATTTAATTCAGCGCAATGATACGTAGTTTCAGACAAAAAAAATCCCCCGACAATTGTTGCCGGGGGATTTTTAGAATTACTGGGCAGGTTACTTACGGATGATGGTTACATCACCTTTACGTGTTACCTCAGTTTCAGGGTCAGCTTTGGTTTTGTACTTGAATACGTAATAGTAAACACCTTCATCGCAATCAGCACCGGTGTTGTTTACTTTTCCGTTCCAGTTCACATCATCCACATCGCTGTGGAACACTTTCTGTCCCCAACGGTTAAAGATACTCAGGTTGTAATAAATCTCACCATCAATATCAATGTCGAATACATCATTGTTACCGTCGGCTTCCGGTGTAAACACATTCGGAATAACCAGGTGGAAGGTGTAATAGTTACAAACGATTTTCTCTACGGTATCCGGACAGTTTCTGTCGACAATGAGGCGTACATTATGACATCCTGTATCGGCCAGAGCATAGATATGGGTTGGATTTTGCTCATTCGAAGTTTTTCCGTCTCCGAAATCCCATGAATACTTGGTTTTGGAATTGGTTCCGGTTGAAGTATTCGTGAATTTGAAGGTTGGCTTATCGCTGCTGTCAACAGTGAACGATGCTGTAGTGCTCAATACAGTAACGCGGTGCGTATCGGTTTTGGCGCAGAAGAAGTATTTCGGTTTGTAAGTGATCACATACGATCCCGGAGTGGTATAGCTGTGATTGGTTGAGAATACCGGACGGTTTACAGTAACATCACCTGAACCATCACCGAAATCCCAGATATACTCGGAATAGGTATTGGTATCTTTGGCGGTTACGCTGAACTGCTCATCCACGCACACGGTATCAGGGGCTGTGAATTCAGCCAGTGCATAGTCAAGTACGGTGATACAGATCGGAGGACAGGTATCGCAAGGGAACTTACGTATACAAACGATCGGGTTACCCAACTCATTTATTACCGTATCGGTTGCGATCACGCTGATGCAGAATTTACCTGGCAACGTATAGATATGGTTGATGATGTTGCTAGGGAATCCAACACCGCGGGCCGGTGTATACAGGGTAGTGTCTTTTCCGTCA
>JBGAVF010000073.1:0-11330 GCA_044228315.1 Bacteroidia bacterium
TATGAAGAAATACATAATTCAAAAGCACATACAGCAGGGTAACAATTACGGTTCCGTATAAGATCGACTTCGGAATGTTTTTACCGGGTTCCTTCATCTCACCGGCAATGTAAGCAGATGCATTCCAGCCGGAGTATGCATATGAAACATAAATGAGGGAAATGGCAAACCCGTTGCTGAAGATATAGTTCATATCTCCTTTTTGCGGCAACACGGAACTGTCGAAGGTTGGAATGTATAAAAATCCAGCAATCACAAATACCACAATAATAAGCACTTTCAGGATCGTCATGATGCGCTGGAACGTTCCGCCAACAGCTGTGTTTATGGTATGTATAATGGATATAACAATAATGATCCCGACAGCGGCTTTATCACCATTCAGCAGGGTGGGGTTTACGTTAGAGAAATATTTGCCGAACAGAATTGAAGCGGCTGCTATGGGTGCTGCAAATCCTGCAACCAGTGAAACCCATCCGCTGATGAAGCCCAGGATCGGATGGTAGATATGGCTGAGGAAATTGTATTCGCCTCCGCTCCGGGGCAGGGCAGCACCTAACTCGGCATAACTGAGTGCCCCGCAAAACGACAGTAACCCCCCGGTTACCCAAAGCATGATGATGGCAAACACCGAACGTATGGAAAGCACCTGGTATCCGAGGCTGCCAAACACACCGGTGCCGATCATATTCGCTATAACAATGGCAGTAGCTGTATATACCCCAATGGTGGCAATACGCTGAGTCGTTGGTTTAGTCACAAGTAATTTTATTGCAGGGTATAGTAAGATTAATCGAACGACTGATTGCTCAAACTGCAGGCTTTACGCATCTTCTCGTAGTCGGCAGCTGTCAGGTCATTGAAGAAGTAATTGATCGGGTCAATTTTGTTTCCGTTTTTAATTACTTCATAATGCACGTGGGGGCCGGTTGATTTTCCGGTGCTGCCCACATATCCGATCAGGTCGCCGCGCTTAACTTTCTGACCGGAACGGCAGGCAATTTTACTCATATGCCCGTACAGTGTTTCGTACCCGAAGCCATGATTGATCACCACACAGTTGCCGTATCCTCCGGCGTTGAACTCCGCAGTTCGTATTATACCGTTTGCCGTTGCATATATAGGTGTTCCCTGAGGAGCCGTAAAGTCGATGCCGGGATGCATTTCGGAAATATGATAGAACGGATCGGTACGCCAGCCGAAGCCGGAAGCCACACGGGTAAGATCCTTATTATTCACCGGTTGAATGGCCGGAGTGGCATCGATCTGTGCTTCTTTGTTTTTTACCAGATTGAAAAGTTCATCATAACTTTTCGATTGTACATACGATTTTTTGGTCAGGATATCCAGCTTCTGGGTGATCTCAATGAGAATGTCACTGTTGGAAAAACCTTGCAGTTTCTTGTAACGGTCAACACCACCAAAACCGCTGCTGCGCTCTGTTTCTGAAATGGCATCGGCCCCCAGTACTTCCCGGTAAACTTTGTCGTCACGTTTCTGCAGATCGGCAAGAATGCCGGAAAGGTCATCGAGACGATGGCTCATCAGCTCGAACTGGGTTCGGTATTCTTCATTCTCCCGTTGCAACTTTCGTTCACTCGCAGACGGGAAATATTTTGTGGCAATTACAAACAGGATGGCACCGAACACCACGGAAGCGGATAAAAAACCAAAAACACGCCCGATCATTGTGAGAACGGTAATCTTCACCTTCTCGTAACGAAGACTGTGCGGATTGAAAAAATACTTCGTTTTGGCCATTTTTTTAAGGACTGCAAAATTACGATTTCCGAACAGAAATACAAATCTTTTTTCCATTCTCAAAGTGAAGCCCTGCAAAGGTTTTCAGGTACACGGCAGAGTGGCCGGATCATAGTTGGTAAATTTCCTTGGCAGCCCTAACCTTGATTGCTTATTTTTGTGCGTTTATTATGATCACAGCGAACGAGATACGTAAAACATTTCTGGACTTTTTTGCTTCCAAAGGGCATCAGATCGTTCCTTCCGCTCCCATTGTGGTGAAGAACGACCCTACACTGATGTTTATCAACAGCGGAATGGCTCCTTTCAAGGATATTTTTCTGGGGAATGCTCCCATTGTTCATCCCCGGGTGGCCGATACGCAAAAATGCCTGAGGGTAAGTGGTAAACACAACGACCTGGAAGAAGTGGGCATCGATACATACCATCATACCATGTTCGAAATGCTGGGGAACTGGAGTTTCGGCGACTATTTCAAGAAAGAGGCCCTTGCATGGAGCTGGGAACTGCTTACCGAAGTTTTTAAGATCCCCAAGGATCGTTTGTATGTTACCGTTTTTGAAGGGGATGCGAAAGAGAAACTGGATTTCGATGAGGAATCGTTCGCGATCTGGAAAGGTTTGATCGACGAAAACCGGATTCTGAAAGGAAATAAAAAGGATAATTTCTGGGAGATGGGCGATATGGGGCCCTGCGGACCATGCAGCGAGATCCATGTGGATTGCCGCCCCGATGCCGAACGGGCAGCCGTTGACGGGAAAACTCTGGTGAATGCCGATCATCCCCAGGTTATCGAAATATGGAACAATGTATTCATGCAGTTCAACCGGCAGAAAGATAAAAGTCTGGTGCCACTGCCTATGAAACATGTGGACACCGGAATGGGATTTGAGCGGCTGGTGCGTGTTCTGCAAAGTAAATCATCCAACTATGATACCGATATTTTCCAACCGGTCATTCAGGCTACTGCTCAGAGATCGAAGAAAGAATACGGGAAAAATGAACAAACGGATATTGCCCTTCGGGTAATAGCCGACCATATACGCACCATTAGTTTCGCGATCTCCGACGGGCAGCTCCCCGGAAATGTAAAAGCCGGCTATGTGATTCGAAGAATTCTGCGACGTGCGGTACGTTACGGGTACACGTTTCTGAATCTGCGAGAACCCTTCCTGTGCACACTGGTACCGCTTGTAGCCTCGCAGTTTCAGGAGGTGTTTCCCGAACTTAAACAGCAGGAAGACTTTGTAAGTAAAGTGATACAGGAAGAGGAACACGCATTTTTGAAAACACTTGAAACCGGCCTGCGTAAACTCGATGATGTGATCGCTTCACAGCCGGCTTCAAACCCCGAAGTNNNGGCAAAGTAGCCTTCGAGCTTTACGATACATTCGGGTTTCCACTCGACCTTACCCAGCTGATACTTCGTGAAAAAGGGTTGCATATAAACCAGCAGGAATTCGATGCCGATATGGATGCTCAGAAAGCAAGAGCACGCAATGCCACTGCTGTGGATACGGAAGACTGGGTGGTGTGCAGGGAGGCTGAAGGATGCGATTTTGTTGGCTATGATGCGCTGCAATGTGAGGTCGAAATAATGAAATACCGTAAGGTTAAAACGGCCCAGAAAACCTATTATCAGGTGGTGTTCAATAAAACACCATTTTATGCTGAGAGCGGCGGACAGGTGGGTGATACAGGCATCATTGAGGATGCTAATGGAAAACTGTGGAAGGTACAGGATACCAAAAAAGAAAACAACCTTCCGGTGCATATCATGGAAGTACTGCCGGATGCAGTGGACCAAACGTTTAAAGCGATGGTGGATGCGGAGAAACGTGAGAAGATCAGTAATAATCACAGCGCTACACATTTGTTGCATGCCGCTCTTAAAAAAGTACTCGGTGCGCATGTGAATCAGAAGGGAAGTCTGGTCAATGATGAATATCTTCGGTTTGATGTTACCCACTTTCAAAAAATGAGTGCAGAGGAACTCAATGTAATTGAATACATGGTGAATGAAAAGATCAGGGAAAATATTTTGCTGGAAGAACTACGGAATGTGCCCCTGAAAGAAGCCCAACAAATGGGAGCCATGGCACTGTTTGGTGAAAAATACGGTGACTCGGTGCGTGTCATTGTCTTCGACCGTAATTTCAGCATGGAACTTTGCGGAGGTACCCATGTAAAAAACACTGCACAGATCGGCTATTGTAAGATCGTAAGCGAAGGGGCGGTAGCTGCCGGTGTACGCCGATTGGAAGCCATTACAGGAGAAAAGGCCATGGCGTATTTTGAAGCTAAGGAAAAAGAGCTGGAATCGGTAAAAGCGCTGTTGAATAACCCGAAAGATATATCAAAAGCCATTAGTACCTTGCAGGAAGAAAATGCATTACTTCGAAAACGTCTCGAAAAATTTGAAGCAGAGAAAGTAGCTTCATTGGTTGATACGCTGAAGTCGAATTTTAATGAAGCGAACGGCTACCGTTATCTTGTACAGCAGGTGAGTGTGCCGGGGGCTGAGGCATTGAAGAACGCTTCGATGCAGCTGAAGCAGGATATGAAGGATATGGTATGCGTGCTGGTGTCGGTGCTGGATGGCAAGCCCCTCATTAATGTGGTGGTAAGTGATTCACTGGTGGCATCAAAAACCTTTCATGCCGGAAACATGGTGAAAGAACTGGCCCGTGAAATTAAAGGCGGTGGCGGGGGACAACCCGGATATGCTTCGGCCGGTGGTGCCGATGTGAATGGTATTGATAAAGTGTTGCATAAAGCCCTCACCATGGTATCCGAAGGGAAAATGATGCTGACGTAAGTAACAGGATCTGCCCGATGACCCTGTGAATGCCATTAATGCTGGTTGTTTTTTGTGGCAGGGTCGGTTGATACGAGCAAAGCCGGCTTTGATTTTGAAGACACGGATACTTCAGCTACAACACATTTGTTTATTGCCATACAGGCCCTATTTTGTAAAGAACCAAAGGATAATAATTTAATTCACTACTATATAACAGGATGAAAATGTATAAATCGTATCTCTTTATTGCGTTGTTCTCACTACTCAGTATAGGTGTCAATTCCTGCTCGGCAGTGCGCGGGTCTCATGGGGCCGACGGGTACCAGATCATCGGCAAAATGAGCAATCTGCACCTGAAGCAAGCGTATCTTGATGAGATATCACAAAGTGGTTTTACCAGTATCGACACCGTAGATATTGATGATAAAGGGAATTTCATGTTTCACGGAAATGTAAAAGAACCTTTGTTCTGTGCGCTGAGGTTCAATCCGAATGCGCCCGATGAGAAACGGGTGTTCCTGGTAATAGACTCTAATTCGAAAATCAAACTGGAAGCTGATTACGACCATCTTGAGGCCTACCATGTAAAAGGGTCGAAAGATTGTGAGCTGATACAGGAGCTTATTCGAATAAATCTCACCATGCAGGAAAAAATAAAATCGCTGGATGTGAAATATGCCGCGTACGATCCAAATAACCTACCCGACTCCATTGCGGCAGCTGTACGGGCCGAGTTTGCGGTAATGGACAATGAACACAAAGCGTCTATCCGCCGTTTTATTGAAGAGAATAAAAGTATTTCTATCTATTTCGCCGCCTTGTTCATGATGCAGGATCCACCGTTTGAATTGCTTCAGAAAACCGATGAAACAGGGTATGCGTTGTATCCGAATTCAAAATATGCCAAAGGTCTGCATGCTTTTGTGGAGAGCCGGAAAGCAACCGCCAAAGGATCTTTGGCACCAGAGATAACACTGGCAGATGTAAATGGCAATAATCTTTCATTAAGCAGTTTGCGTGGTCAGGTGGTACTTATCGATTTCTGGGCCTCGTGGTGCGGACCTTGCCGCCGCGAGAACCCCACCAATGTGGCGTTGTATGCCAAATATCATGATAAGGGATTTGAGATTTTCGGGGTTAGCCTCGACAATAACAAGGAAAAATGGACCGGTGCTATTCAGGAGGACAAGTTGCCCTGGAAGCATGTGAGCGATCTGGGCGGATGGCAAAGTTCAGCAGCACAGCTCTATAATGTATCGTCCATTCCACAAACATTTCTGCTCGACCGTGAAGGAAGAATTATTGATTCAGGTTTACGGGGTGAAGACCTGGCCATGAAACTTAGAGAGATATTCGGTTATTAAATCGGGGAGATTGAAACAGGTACCATGCAAAAAATAAAAGTAGGCATCTTTTTTGGCGGCAACTCGCGGGAGCGTGAAGTTTCTTTTGCCGGCGGGCGAACCGTTTACGACAACCTGGATAAAAGTATTTTTGAAGCCATCCCCGTTTTCGTCGACAGCTACGGAAATTTCTGCCTGCTGAACTGGCAGAATATTTATAAAGGAAGTATCCGTGATTTCTATCCGCCTTCCCATCTTGTGCCCGACTCGGAATATGGCTTTCAGATTTATGCCGAGAGTCTGGGTGATATATCACGCGCAGAACAGTTGAATCTGCTCAGACCCATTGGTAAACCGGTTGCCATGGAAGAGTTGCCAGCCCTTTTCGATATTGCATTTCTGGCCTTACACGGTAAAAACGGAGAAGACGGAAGAATTCAGGGCATTCTGGAATACCTGAACATACCGTACACCGGCAGCAGCATATTGCCGGCCTCCCTTGGGATGAACAAGGCAGTACAAAAGCAGTGGATGGGACTGGCCGGATTTGCAGTACCTGAATCGTATTCAATTACGGCCCGTGAATGGCGCAACACATCCGATATTGCCGCTTTGTGGGAAGCAGTTAAGGAAGTGACAGGCCTTCCCTGTGTTATAAAAAGTGCCAACCAGGGTTCATCTATTGGTGTGCACGTGCTTGAAAATGACGACCCGTCCCTTTTTGAACAATATGTAAACAGCTCTTTTTTTTCACGTCGGTATGCAGCCGATAACTGGCAACAACTTTCGCTTGAGGAAAAATTAGTAAAAGTAGCTTCTATCTGTGATTTTCGCGAAGGCATGGGTATGCCTATATATGCGGGCATCAACGGCTCAGCGGATATGGTGGTTTTTCACCATCCCGATGCGTTGTTCCGGTTTTTTGAGTCATCACTCATTTCCCCGGAAGACTATATTACGCTTGCGTCTCTCGAAACAGAGCATGAGGTACTGATCGAATCATTTATAAAAGGCAAGGAGTTTTCATGCATCGTAATTGAAGATGAAGAGGGTACACCGAAGGCGCTCCCGCCAACCGAGATACGAAAAGGTCAGGTGATGTTCGATTACCGCAGCAAATACCTGCCGGGATTATCACGTAAAATCACACCTATTCAGGTGCCGGTAGAAATGATCGAGAAGATCAGAAAGGAATGCGAGCGATTGTACACTTATTTCCGGTTTAACGTGTATGCCCGTATCGACGGATTTATTACCGGGGAAGGGACTCTTTTTCTTAATGACCCCAATACCACCTCGGGCATGATGCCCAGCAGCTTTTTCTTTCATCAGGCGGCTGAGATCGGGTTAAATCCTTCTTCATTTCTAACGTATATTATTGCCACTTCCCTTCGTAACCGCACCGTAAATCTTTCGGATAACCGGAATACGGTGTCGTTGCAGGAGCGGCTCTTTACCCAACTGGTTCATGAACGCAATGCCGATACACAGAAGCTACGCGTTGCGGTGATCATGGGCGGATACAGCAGTGAACGGCATATCAGTATTGAGAGTGGCCGGAATATTTACGAAAAGCTGGCATCGAGTGAGAAGTATAAGCCGGTGCCGGTTTTTTTAACGGGCAGTGATGGCAATCATGAGCTGTATATCATTCCGATCAACATTATGTTGAAGGATAATGCCGACGATATTGCCGAAAAGGTTCGTTCTCATAAGGAGAATGATACCCTGCAATCCATCCGTGAAGAATTCAACGGTATCACCGGGTTTTATGGCAGCCCGCTTTCTGCACCGGTATCCATTACATACGATACATTAAAGGCTCAATTTGATGAGGCTTTCATTGCGTTGCACGGACGACCGGGAGAAGACGGGGAAGTGCAAAAGCATTTGTTGCAGATTGGTTTGCCATTCAATGGATCCGGAGTAGAGTCGTCACAACTTACCATCAACAAATATGTTACCAGCAATACATTACGTCAGCATGGAATTCTGGTGGCCCTGAATTATTTGATGTATAAGAAGGAATTCAGTGCGCATCCTTTGGCAGAAATGCAGAAAGCCATTGATCACCTGAAATTTCCCATGATTGCCAAACCGGCAGATGACGGTTGTAGCACCGGAGTAAAAAAGATCACTTCATTAGCCGAACTGCAACAGTATTGTGAAGCAGCTTTCCGCAATACGGATGAGTTATCGGCAGCCGAATGCAGAGCCCTGAATCTGAAGCCCAATGAAGAGTTTCCGAGAAAGGAATACATACTTCTTGAGGAGATGATTCAGGCAAATGGAGCCGATGTATTTATGGAAACCACCACCGGGCTCCTGACCCGTTTCGATGCACATGGCAACCGGGAATATGAGATATTCGAAACTTCCGAAAGCCTGGCGGGAAGCGGAATATTGAGCCTGGAGGAAAAATTTCTGGCCGGGGAAGGTCAGAATATAACACCGGCACGTTTCTCGAAGGATATAACCCTGCAAAACGAAATTTCAATACGCATGCGCAAGGAAATTGAAAAGACCGCCCGTTTGTTGTCCATAGAAGGATATGCTCGTATCGATAACTTTGTGCGGGTTTATCTGCAACCGGAATTACGGGTTGAAACAATTATTATTGAAGCGAATTCACTACCCGGAATGACACCGGCAACCTGCATATTTCATCAGTGTGCCCTTCGCAACTATAAACCGTACGACTTTATTGATGCCATTCTGGAATACGGCAGAATACGACAGGAACGCAGCTGATTTATTTCCCCGTATGCTGCAATTAACGGATCAAAGAAAATGATGAATTCCCGCACTGTTTCTGAAATAGTATATGCCCCTTTGTACGCCATGGGCGATCTGGAGGTAAGGCAACCACTGCCCTCAGCAAAAGTAGATTTTCTCGATCCGTTTATTCTTTTGCATCATGCCCATGTAGTGCTTGATACCGATACCGACCTGAAACATGTCGGTGTAGGCCCTCATCCGCATCGTGGATTTTCACCGGTAACCTTCGTGTTTAAGGGCGCTACCCATCATCGCGACAGCCGTGGACACAGTCATGTGGTGGAGGAGGGAGGTACACAATGGATGCATGCCGGTATGGGCATCATTCATAGTGAACGACCGGCATCCTATGAAATGGAAATTATTCAGCTCTGGATCAATGTTCCTTCGAAATTCAAGTTTCAACAACCGGCTTATTTCCCACTTGCCAAGAACGATACGCCCGTTTATTTCAATCATGAAAAGACGGTGGAAATACGCGTGGTAAGTGGTTCTTTAATGGGGATTTCAGGGCCCGTTCCTTCCGTTACACCCGTGAATGCCGCAATGCTCACACTTCAACCCGGAGGTAAGGTTTTTGTAGAGATTCCTGAAGATCATAATTGTTTTATCTATCTCCTCGACGGTAAACTGAACGTATCGGAGACGCGTGAAGTTACGGGTTTGCATATGGCCGTGTTCGAAAAAAACGGAAACGGTATTCAGCTGGAAGCATTGGAACCTACCCGTGCCCTGCTGATGAGCGGTGAACCTATTGAGGAGAAACTGGCCACGCACGGCCCTTTCGTAATGAATAACGAAACAGAAATAATGGAAGCATACCGCGACTACCGGATGGGCAAAATGGGGATCCTGATCGAAGAATGAACTCATGAGCTATTACCTCTGCCGGTTTTATCAGAAAATTCAGTTCTGAACAATTTGCCTTATGGAAGAAAAGAAAGATGATTTTATTAAAGGCAGGGGAGCCCAGCGAAATGTTCAGAACCGGTTTTTGAAACAGGAATACATTACTGAGCATTGGGAAGGGATTGATGAAGATTCATTACTTCAGGGAGAACGTAAAACGAAACTGTATTTTGAACACCCTAAAAATATTGTAAACAAAGTGGAAAGTCCGGATGTTCCCGGGCCTTACAGTATGAATCCGTATCAGGGTTGTGAGCATGGCTGTATTTATTGCTATGCCCGGAACAGCCATGAATACTGGGGCTTTGGGGCCGGACTGGATTTTGAGCGCAATATTGTGGTAAAGAAAAATGCAGCCGAACTACTTGAAAAAACAATGCGTAAGAAATCATGGGTTCCCGGGCCCATTATGCTCTCGGGCAATACCGATTGCTATCAGCCGGTTGAACGGAAGCTGAAAATTACCCGACGCTTACTGGAAGTATGCATTCGTTTCCATCATCCGGTTTCCATTATTACCAAGAACCAGCTGGTGTTGCGCGATCTCGATATCCTTCTGGAGCTGGCAAAAGAAGATCTGGTACATGTTACAATTTCTGTAACAACCCTGGATGAGGATCTGAGAAAAGTAATGGAGCCCCGTACCGCCTCTGCCGTGAACCGATTGAAAGTGGTACGGGAACTTTCGGATGCCGGCATACCGGTAACAGTGCTTATGGCCCCGGTTATTCCGGCTTTGAACAGCGCGGAGATTCCGGAGGTGGTGAAGGCATCGTTTCAGGCCGGTGCACATAATGTGGGTTACAGTATGGTACGATTGAATGGCGCCATTGGGGTCATATTTGACGACTGGATACATCGCACATTCCCCGACAGGGCATCGAAGGTTTTACAGCAGATAAAGGATGCACACGGTGGAACACTTCACGACAGCCGTTTTGGTACACGTATGCGGGGTGAAGGGAATATGGCTGACAGTATTCGGCAATTGCACCGAATGGCGGTGAATAAGTTCGGTGACGGCCGCAAAGATTTTGCTTTCAATTTGAACGCGTTCCAGGTTCCCCCGGAGCCGGATGAACAGTTGAAATTATTCTGAAACCGGACTTTAGATATGCACTAGAATTGCATGTACACCCGGAAATTCAAACGACGTGCCGTGAGATAATTGGGAACTGCATACGTGGTTCCTGACAGGTCCTGAACCCAGAGATAAGAAAGCGTGTTATTAATGTTCAGCAGATTGAATACTTCCAGACTCAGCATTAGTTGTCTGAAATGTTTGGATAATGACCCGTTGCCCGGATTTTCCGTGTCGAATACCTGACGGGCAAAGCCGATATCTACCCGCTGATACGGTGGTACGGTGAATGAGTTGCGAAGCCGCGGTTGTCCGGGCGGGGAAGAAGGCATACCGGTACCGAAGAGAAGATTCAGGTACATTTTATTTTTGGGAAAACGGGGTAAGGCATCCTGAAAATAAATGGCTGCGGTGATCCGCTGATCGGTGGGCCGGCGCAGGTATCCCACCTCACTTACTTTCCCGCTGGCATCGGTATAGGTGTCACCCACAATATCTTCTTTTGTGTTCAGGTAGGATAGCGAAAACCACGACTCTTCATTTTTAATAAATTCACCATTAACCCGTAAATCAATTCCGGTAGCATATCCGTTCGATATCTTATCGGCCAGGTAACGGATGCGTACATCATCAATTTCATAGGGCACCAGGTTGTGCA